>NZ_DASTAT010000014.1 GCF_035712445.1 Oligoflexus sp.
CTACACCGCGCGTCACCACACATTCTTTGAAATGCTCGGAAACTTTTCCTTCGGCGATTATTTCAAAGTCGATGCGATTCGTTTCGCCTGGGATTTCGTGACCAAGGAACTCCAGCTGCCGGTCGACAAAATCTATGTGACCGTGTTCCGCGAGGACGATGAAGCCTACGGAATCTGGGAAAAGCAAATCGGTGTTCCGAAGGAGCGCATCTATCGCTTCGATGAGAAGGACAACTTCTGGTCGATGGGCGAAACAGGCCCCTGCGGCCCCTGCAGTGAAATCTTCGTCGATCGCGGCGTGGAATACGGCTGCGGCAAGCCCACCTGCGGCATGGGCTGCGACTGCGATCGCTATATGGAATTCTGGAACCTCGTCTTCATGCAGTTCAACCGCGATGCGGAAGGCAACCTTCATCCGCTGCCCAAGCCTTCGGTCGATACCGGAATGGGTCTGGAGCGCGTGGCTTCGATTCTGCAAAAAACGGATACGAACTACGAGATCGACACCTTCCTGGATATCCTGAAGAAAATCGCCGCTCTGGTTGGAAAAACCTATGATCCGAAAGCGAAGGATAATTTCCCTTATCGCGTGATCGCCGACCATGCCCGCGCCACCACCTTTTTGATCACCGATGGCGTGATGCCGGCCAATGAAGGTCGCGGCTATGTGCTGCGCCGCATCATTCGTCGCGCGATTCGTTACGGCAAGAAAATCGGCCTCGATAAACCCTTCCTGCATAAGGCCTGCGGTTTCGTGATCGAGCAGATGAGCGACGCCTATCCCGATATCAAGGAAAAGGCAGCCTTCATCGCCCGTGCGGTCCTGGCTGAAGAGGAGCAGTTCTTCAAGACCCTGGAACGCGGCCTTGCGCTTCTCGATGAAGAGATGGCGAATGCCAAAGCCAAGGGCGTCCTTTCGGGCGAAGTCGCCTTCAAACTTTACGACACCTTCGGTTTCCCTGTGGACCTGACCCGCATCATCTGTGCGGAACATGGTCTGACTGTGGATGAAGCGGCGTTTGAAAAGGCCATGGAAAAGCAAAAGTCGCAGTCCCGCGCGCACTGGAAAGGTGCGGGTGAGTCTTCGGTCGATCAGTTTTATCAGGAGATCGCCCAGGAACTCGCGGATAAGAATATCCAGATCAAGTTCGTCGGCTATGATGCGCTCCAGGCTCACGGCCGCTGCCTTGCGATCCTGCAAAAGCATGGTCAGGACAAAACGCGCCTGGAAACAGCCGCCATGGCGTCACCGGAAGTGACGTTCGAAGCCGTCTTTGATGAAACGCCTTTCTATGCGGAAAGCGGTGGCCAGGCCGGTGACAGGGGCCGCATCAGCGGGCATGGCTTTGAAGGTGAAGTGATCGATGTTCTGAAGCCGGTCGAAGGCCTCGTCGTGGTTCACATCAAACCGACCAAGGGCATGCTGACCATCGGCGAAAGCTATCAGCAGGAAACCGATCAGCAGCTGCGGAATCTGACGGCGCGCAACCACACCGCCACCCACATGCTGCACTGGGCTTTGCGCAAGGTCCTCGGCACGCATGTGAAGCAGGCCGGTTCACTCGTGACGAGCGATATGCTGCGTTTTGACTTCAGCCACTTCCAGGCCCTGACCGAGGCCGAGCTGGCTGAAATCGAGCAGCTGATCAACGACCGCATCTTCAGCGAGCAGGCCGTTCGCAAGGATGAAATGGAAAAAGAGCAGGCCATCGCCGCCGGTGCGATCGCCTTCTTCGGTGAAAAATACGGCGACCGCGTGCGCGTGGTCCGCGTCGGTGAATTCTCGACGGAACTCTGCGGCGGCACGCATGTGAACAATACCGCCGAGATCAACCTTTTCGTGATCGCTCAGGAATCCTCGATCGCTGCCGGTGTGCGCCGTATCATCGCCTACACCTCGCAGAAGGCCTTCGAATATCTGAAGAGCCGCGAGCAGGAAACCCGCCTTGTGCGCGGTAGACTCAAGGCCGCCAGCCTTGAGGATGTCACGAGCAAGATTGATAAGCTTTTGCAGAGCGAACGCGATCTGAAAAAGCAGATCGAAAAACTGCGGGCCCAATCCCTCGCTCAGCAGATCGATACGATCCTGGAAGAATCCCCGACCGTTGGCGAGACGAAGGTCGTGACCTTCCTCTGCCCGGAAGATGATCAGGGCGTGAAAACCCTGCGCGATCTGAGCGATCAGATTCTGCAGAAAGCCCCGAATACCGTGGTCGTCCTCGGCATGAAGCAGGAAAGCGCCAGCAAGGCCTTCCTTCTTGTAGCCAAAGGCAAGCAGGTCGCGACAGGCTTCTCGTCGCAGGAACTTTTGCAGAAACTGGCACCGGAAATCAACGGTCGCGGCGGCGGGAAAGCCGACATGGCCCAGGCCGGTGGTGACAGGCTCGAAGGTCTGAAGCCCGCGCTGAATAAAGCCCGTGACCTTGTGCCGACGATGTTCGGGAAGGGTTGATGAGCGTGACCAAGCTGATCTCGTGGAACGTGAATGGCCTGCGGGCCATGCTTAAAAAAGGCTTTGTCGAGTTTTTCGAAAGCGAAATGCCCGACATCCTTTGCCTGCAGGAAGTCAAAGCCACACTCGATCAAATCGATGTGGATTTTCCTGGTTATGAAATTTTCTGGAATGCCGCCGAGAAAAAAGGCTATTCCGGAACGGCGATCTTCACCCGCTTCCGGCCTTTGGATGTGAAGTACGGGCTTGGCCTGGATCATCACGACAAGGAAGGGCGGGTGATCACGCTCGAATACGAAAAGGTCTTCGTGGTGACCGTCTACACCCCGAATTCCCAAGATGATCTGCGTCGCCTGTCCTATCGCACGGCCGAGTGGGATCGCGATTTTCTAGCCTATGTGAAAGAGCTGGAGAAGAAGAAGCCGGTGATATTCTGTGGCGACCTGAACGTCGCGCACAAGGAAATCGACCTCGCGAATCCCAAGACCAACACCAAGAACGCGGGTTTCACGCCCGAGGAACGCCTGGGTTTTGATAATATCGTGGCCGCTGGCTTCGTGGATACCTTCCGGCACTTCAATCAGGAACCGAAGAATTACACCTGGTGGAGCTATCGAACCAATGCCAGGGCACGGAATGTGGGCTGGAGAATCGACTACTTCTGCGTCTCGCGCGTTCTGAGCGAGCACCTTGTCTCCGCTTCCATCCTTGGCGACGTCATGGGTTCGGATCACTGTCCGGTCAGCATCGTCGTCAAAGATCTTTTTGAATGAAGGAATGCCGGTGACCCTTGATCAACTGCTTGTGCTCAGCAAGATCGCGGAAACCGGCAGTTTTCGAGCGGCGGCCGGTGCTCTGCATCGCGCGCAATCCGCCATCTCCTATGCCATCAAAAATCTTGAAGAGGAACTGGGTGTCGAACTGCTCTGCCGGGATCAGTACCGCCCGACCCTCACGGCCGCCGGTGAAGCTGTGCTTTTGCGGGCGCATAGGGTTCTGGCCGGCACCGATGAAATCCTGGAACTGGCGAGGCAGCTGAAGCTCGGTGATGAACCCTTCGTCAATCTTGCGATCAGCGCGATTGTGCCCATGGGCCCTGTGATTCCCGCATTAAAAGACGTGGGTCTTAGGAAGCCGCATCTTATTTTAAATCTGCGGGTCGAGGTTCTGGCGGCTCAGGGGAAGGTGCAGGATGATCAGGCGGATATGGCTATTTCCGAGCTTGTGAATAATAAACCCGGAACCGAGGGCCTTGAAAAATTCCCGCTCGGGCATGTGCGTCTTCTTCCCGTCTGCGCTCCCGGTCATCCTCTGGCTGCGGAAAAAAAGTTACTGAAAGAAACCGATCTTCGCGTTCATACCCAGGTGATCCTTCCCAGTACCGACGTGGCCACCAAGGATATCCGCGCCGGCATCATGGAAGGCGCGGGCACCTGGAGCGTGAGCGACTTTGCCAGCAAGCGCCACCTTCTGCTCGGTGGTCTCGGCTGGGGTCTGATGCCGCTCAGTCTTGTCGATGAGGACCTCCAGACCGGACGCCTCATCGCTTTGAATGTCGAGCCCTACACTGATTTTTCCATACCGATTTATCTGATGCGCAAGCGCAAAAAATTCCAGGGCCCCTGCAGCGAGCTCATGTGGAATATCCTCTCGGCCGTCGATCTGAACAGCAGCAGCTGGATCGGCGACCGGGAAGATGGTTGATGAGCGCGGATCCTACATCCCGTAACGCGCCCTCAGAAGTTTCAGAGGCGGGGCACCGGAACCAAGCAGCTGATCATGGAAGGCTTTTTCCTGGAATCCAGGCTGCTTTTCCGCGGCCTTGCGCATGGATGCGAACTGCTGATAGCCATAGAAATAGGTCGTGAGCTGCACGCTGGAAAGCTGCGCCCGCCGCCATTTGCCCACGGCCTCGGCCCTTTCCTGATAGGTTTCTTCCATCAGAAGGCGCATGGCCTCCTCTTCCGACATGTTCTGCGTGTGAACGCCATAATCCAGCAGCGTATTGGCAATCGCACGGGCCAGAAGTTTCAGCTGCACCATCTTGATGCGCGGTCCTCCAAAGCCATGGTTGGCCATCACTTCCTCGCTGTACATCGCCCAGCCTTCGGTATAGGGACCGTTGCCGAAAATCGCGCGCAGAGGATGCCGTGATTTCACCGCATGCATGGCCTGAAGGCAATGTCCCGGCACGGCCTCATGCAGCATGAGTTCGATCAGCATGTTCTTATTATACTCACGATAAAAGGAATCCTTCTCGTTCGGTGCGGGCGGCTCGATCGCGACGAAGTTTTCAAACTTCTCATCGAAAGGTCCCGAGGACTGGCTATAGGCACCGGCAAAGCCCGCATTGAACGCCGGCATTCGGATGACCTTGCACTTTTCATCAGGCACAGTCAGGATCTGCCGCTCCCGAATAAAAGCGGTCGCGGAATCAATGGCGGCTTCGGCTTCGTGAAAGAGCGTGGCATCGGTGGGCTGCTCCAAAGCCATGCGATCCAAAACGGCCCGTACCAGTTTCCGGCGCTCCTTCGGATCCTGACTCGGCTTCGCCGGCTTTCCGAGCAGCTCGGGGCTCAGGCGGACAGCAACGTCGTACATGTCATTCAGCGTTTTATCCAGGGCTTCACGAGCCGATTGGGCCAGCGCTTCGGGACGAATGCCATCGACCAGATCATAGCGCATCTTCCGCGCATACAGCTCGGGACCGAGGCGGAAATTGCGATCGCTCCTGGGCAGCACCTCTTTTTCCAAAAAGGTCTTCAATTCCTGAAGGGATTTTTGCGCGGATTGAGCGGCTACGGTCAAAGCCTGGGCCTGAGCCGGCACCGCCTTGAGCATCGGCTTGATTCCGTTCTGGCAAAGATCAAGGAGACCGTCTGTCTGCAGAATGGCCGTTTGCGTGTCGAGCTTCGAAGGATTTTCCAGGCGTTCGCGTGCCGCGGCCACCACCTTGTCCACACCCTTCAGCCGCTTCAGAAGGGCCTCGGCGCGAGCCTCGGGCGTGCCATAGGCCTGCGAGATGAGGTTATCGAGGCCCAGGCTCAGGACACCGACATAGGCCATCGCCGAGGTGCGATAAGGGGCGAGGTTCTGCATTTCAAAGAGGCGGCCTTCCACTTCATTGGTCAGCACCGCGGCATCCACCTGATTATCGGGGCTCAGCTGTTTGGTATCGGTGGCCTTCAGGACTTCGTAATACTTTTGATAGAAGGCCCTGATGCGTGCCTCGCCCGCCTTGCTGTAATCACCCCACTCGCCGTCGCGGCGGTGATCGCCCAGCGAGCTGGCCATCACGGGAAAAAGTTCCAGGTATTCTTCGATAAAGGCCTGGCTCAATTTCTTGAAAGCCTGATCGGCCGGGTTGAGTGGCTGTTCCTGGGCGTGTTGTGAAGCATCCTCTTTGGGAACTGATGTACAGGCCATGGATCCAAAGGTCAGAAGGGCCGCGCTCAAGGAAGCGCAATAGAGACGTGAAATGATCTTGGGGCATTCATTCATGGGACTCGGTTTCCTTGCACGGAGAGACTTGTTTTCCAGTGACTACACGAGTGTAAGGTGGGGAGCAAGGAAATTGCCAAAAAGAGCCAGGATGCCGCACAATAGGTGAGGCCCCTCGGATGAAAATGGAGAGCCGCATGCGCAAAATTTTTATTCTTCTCTTCGGCATCAGCCTCGCTCCCTTGCAAGCCGAGGAAGGAAATCTGGGACTGATGCTCGGAGCCAAAGCCGGCTTCTATCAAACCAGTGGCAATCTCTTCGCGGACAAAAATCTGCAAGGCGGGGGACTGACCGTGAAACTCATCCCCGATGACTTCGGCAAGGCTTCGCTGCAGGACAGCTGGACTTCGGAGCTCGGCTGGATGCTGTCCCTTGACGTCGACAGGCTGAGCGGCAAGTCGCATGCGAAGGCCCACTCGCCTTTCTCGTCGCAGGAGGACATTCAACTCGCATGGAGCGTGGCCGCGCTTTACGTCTGCTCATTCACGCGGCAGCTGCTGCAACTCTGCCTTGGTTTGCCTTTTTCCAATTCTCTTTATCTGGAACAGAACCTTGGTGGCGAATCCTTCAATTCCTTTACGATGGGAAACACCAATCCGCCGATTTTCATAAACCTCATAAGCGCCCATAAACCCTATAATTTCGGGGCTCAATGGAGCACGAGCTATTGGAATCCAACCTTCGCGGGACTGCGCACGCATTTTAATTTGATTCAGGCCCAACTCTTCGCCGGCTATGTTTTTTAAAGAATTTTTTCGCAAATACCAAGTTCGCGGCTCTTTTGCGAATTCCAAGTTCAGGGTACACAAGTGTAAGAATTCTGCGGAAATTCCTTAAAATTTCTAAACGCTGCAGTTTGGACCGCCGCTTTACAGCGACAGGTTCATCAATCTATAATCGAAATTACAGCAACCACACAATTGATCGCGGATCCTTTTTCGGAAGCGCCAGTTGCATCCATCCAGCTGTTGAATTTCGGGCAGTGGTGTCGCACCTCGCGGCATTTGGCATATCCATTTTTTACACAAAGGACAGACATGAAGTCTCGCTCGACAAGGGCTTTACAGCCCCTTTGGGTCATGGTTGCTATCCTGGGTTGTGCAAAGGCGCCACAGAAATTCAAACTGGAATTTCCTCACAAAGACAATGAACTCATTCTTACCATGCGTCCCGGCGAAGCCTTGCCAACCGAGGATCTGCTGCGCTCCTACGGTTCCGCGAAAGTCGAAGTGCTGAATGAGCGTTCGATGGTCGTCCGTTTTCCCGAAGGTGAAACCATTGATCTGGCTGAAGTCGCGCAGGACATGGCAGGTGATCGTCGCGTGCAGGCTGTGGAAGCGAACCTCATCTATCGCCTGGACGAGAGAGTTCCGAACGATCCTGACTTCACGAAACTCTATGGCCTCAGAAACGATGGATCATCCGGTGGCGTGGCCGGCGCAGACCTCGGCATGACAAGGGCCTGGGATTACAGCACAGGCAGCGCGTCGGTGGTGATCGGCATCATCGACAGCGGTGCGGATTACAATCATAGCGATCTTGCGGAAAACATCTGGAAAAACCCAGGTGAAAGCGGCGTCGACGCCAACGGTCAGGATCGCAGCAGCAACGGCGTTGATGATGATGGCAATGGCTATGTCGATGACTGGCACGGCTGGGACTTCTTCAATAATGATAATAATCCTATGGACGACAACAGCCACGGGACGCATGTCGCGGGAACCATCGGCGGTCGCGGCAACAACGCGCGCGGCGTGGTCGGTGTGAACTGGACGGTGTCCATGGTTCCCATCAAAGTCTTTTCAGGTTCCGGGGAAAGCTCCGCGGATGTCCTGATCAAAGGTATTGATTATGCAACGGCCCTTGGAGTGGTCGCGACCAATAACAGCTGGGGCGGTGGCGCGTTTTCTGATGCGATGCTGGCCGCCATTCAAAGAGCCAATGACAAGGGCATCCTCTTCGTCGCCGCAGCCGGCAACGAAAGCACCAACAATGATAGCGTCGCGCATTATCCGTCCAGCTACGATGTCCCCAACATCATCTCGGTGGCCGCCACCGATCGCCGCGATGCCCTGGCCAGCTACTCCAACTACGGTGTGAAAACCGTGCAGGTTGCAGCGCCCGGCACGGATATCTGGTCGACCACTCCAGGCAATACCTATGGCCTGAAAAGCGGCACCTCGATGGCGACCCCTCACGTGACCGGCCTTGTCGCCCTCATCAAGTCCCGTTATCCGAATCTGGACGCGCAGGCCCTGAAAAGCCGCATCATCGGGGCCACCCAGTTCGTACCCCAGATTCAAAGCACAGTGAAGTTCGGCCGCATCAGTGCCGCCAGTTCACTGGAAGATGACACTATCGCCCCCGGTGCTGTTCAGGGCGTTACGGTTCTGGAAACCGGCGTGAAGGATCTTCACATCAGCTGGAAGGAAAGCGGTGACGACGCCGACCTCGGTCAGGCGAGCCGTTACCTTGTCCGTCTGTCCTCCGACCCTATCGAAGACGAGACGAGCTGGAATGCGGCGAAACCCATCACGGTCAGCGAATTGGTTCGCAGCAATGGCAATGTCAGTGGCCGCATCACGGGCCTCGAATACAATCAGTCGGCTTATATCGCCGTTCGCGCCGTGGATAATGTCGGCAATACCGGGGGGCTCTCGGCCAGTGCAAACTTCACTCTGAAGCCGGTCAGCGTTCTTCTGACCGAAGACGCAAGCAGCAATGGCAACTGGCCGAAGCTGGATGCGCCCTGGTCGCTGACCACTAAAAATGGCCAGACGCTCCTGACCGATAGCGCCACGGGTTCCTATCAGAATAACCTGAATATCGCGGCGGAAACCGTCGATTTTAACTTCAACGACAGCGATCTGATCCTGGACATCAAGTCCCGCTATCAACTCGAAGCCGGCTATGACTACGGCTATATCGAGATCAGCAAGGATCGCGGTCAGACCTGGATCGAACTGCAGAAGATCTCCGGCACCAGTGACTGGAGCACCCTCTCTCTCAGTTTGAAATCTGTTCTCAATGGTGCAAGCGTCTTCCGCATTCGTTTTAGGCTGAAGACTGACTATTCCATCACGTACGACGGTTGGGATATCGATAGCTTCCAAGTTGTGGGGCGTCAGCTCTAACGAACCGGCTCATGCTACAATGGGGGAAGCATCCTGGATGCCTCCCCCATTTTTTTTGTGGAACAGGCACCCAGCTCCCGTCATCTCTTGTGACCAGGTAAAGTATGAAGACGATCTTATTGCTCACCTTCGCCCTCTCCCTTCGCCTCTATGCGGCCGAGGAAGCTCGCCATGATATGCGTGAACACTGCCGCGCGGAAGTCAGCGGTACCCTGCTGAGCGCCTACAATGATGTCGATTACCTGCGCGGCCTGATCGCGCAGAGCGAACAGAAGGTCAAGGACTCCAAGGCTCGCCGGGAGATGCTGGACCTTCGCTATCACCAGCTGAAGACCAATACCAAAGATCCGATCCCGGCCTTTGACATGGACGAGCAGGTCCTGGCCCTTCGCTTTGAAATCGAAACACTCCGGGATCAGATCCGTGAAGCGGAGCAGCATGTGGCTGAAAATCAGAAGGAATTAAACCAGCGCGAAGCCTTTCGGAAAAGTTTCGAGGCGCTTGTGACCCCGGTTTTCCAAATCGTCCGCAAGAAGGATTCGCCGCCCGGAGCCTATGATTTCCGCCTGGAATACAGGCATGCCTGCGGCCCCTATGAGCTTCTCTGCCCGCTGCCGCGCGATCAGGCCGCCAGGCTCAAGGCCATCGCCGAGAAACTCGCCCGCCCGCAGTGGTGCGAGCGTTACGCGCAGCTTATGCCTCCTTGAGTTCTGGCGATAGGAGAGTGCAGCCCGCCGAGGCTGCCATGATGCAGGCCATCGCGAGGGTCTGCTGCAGATTCAATGTTTCATGCAAGAAAAGAAGTCCCATCAAAGCTGCGAGCGCGGGTTCCAGACTCATCAGAATGCCGAAGGTTTTGGTCGGCAGATGCTTCAGAGCCGTCATCTCCAAAGAATAGGGTAAAGCGCTCGAAAGGATCGCCACCATCAGCCCCATCCACCAGACCTTGGCCTGAAAAAATTCTTCATTCACATAAAAGGCCCCGACCGGAATCGTGACCAGAGCCGCCACCAGCATACCCAGGGCCGTGGCCGTGCCGGCAGGTATCCGCCTTCCCATGCGCTGGCCGAAGACGATATAGAGCGCCCAGCAAAACCCGGCGCCCAAAGCCAAAAGTATACCGATGGGATCCAGGGCATCATGCCCTGTGATCGGCGAAATCAGAATAATGCCCAGCGCCGCCAGCGCCACCCAAAGAAGATCCTGCTTTTTCCGCGAGGATAGAAGAGCGAGGCCCAAGGGCCCGGTGAATTCCACGGCGACGGCGATGCCGAGCGGAATTCTTTGCAGCGACATATAAAACAAGAGGTTCATGATGCCGAGCGTGGCCCCATAAGGCAGCACATGCGGCCATGCCGAGCGGTCCCAGGTGGTTCGCCAGGGACGCCAGAGAGCCAAAAGAAAGAGGGCCGCAAGACTGGTCCGCAGCATCGTGATGCCAGCAGGATGCGCCAGATGAAAAATCTGTTTGGCGAACGACGCCCCGAATTGAATCGAGGTCATCGCCACCAGAAGAAGCAGAATGGAAGAGGCGGTGCGTGACATTCACAAACCTCGGAAGGGCTGAACGGTCGCCTTGATGATCGTATCTCCCAGTTCCAGGCGATCGACCACATCACGGCCATCGATCACCTGCGCGAAGACGGTGTAGGCCCCATCCAGGCGCGTGTTGTCACCCAGGTTGAAGAACATCTGCGTGCTGCCCGTATCCTTGCCCGCGGTGGCGATGCCCACGGTATAAGGGGCATGCGGAGCCATGGAAACTTCATCGCGTATCATGCCGTCGCCGCCTTCTCCATCACCGCGCGGATCACCGCCCTGCACGACCCAGTGGGGGACGACACGGTGAAAATTCAAAGCGTTGTAAAAGCCTTTTTGCGCCCACTGGACGATTTTCGTGGCGGTCAGAGGAGCTTCCTTCAGCATCACCATGCGGATGGTCCCCTTCGATGTTTCAAGGACGATTTCACTGTCCAGAGCCTTTTTGATGCTGGCCAGCGCGGGTGTGGGTTCATCCACGCGATTATTCACTGGAAGGGCTTTTCCCAGGGGTTTTCCCGATACTTTCGCAAAGGCTTCGGCAGCCTTGACCACCACATTGCGCACGGGATGCCGCAGGGTTTTTTCAATCAGGGGCAGGGTCGTGGGATCGTTGAAACTGATCAATGCGCCCATCAGATTTTCCTGGATGGAGAAATCCGCAGCACTCCATTTTTCGTCGGCTGTTTGCATCAGAAGAGGCAGCGCATCCTTCCAGCCGAACTTGCCTGCCGCATCGATCACGGTGCTGCTGATCACGGGATCATGCCGTGACAGCTGATCGAGCATGACTTTTTTCAGTTCATCATTCATCTGCTCGGGATCAAGCTCACGCAGCGTATTGACAGCCGCTCCTGCAATCAGTATCGACGGATCAGAAGCTTTGCGGGAAAGGATATTCAACCCTTCCGGGCCAAGCTGAGGCAAAAGCGCGATGATTTCACGCTGCACGTAAACATCGGGATGAGCGAGGCCCTTCAGCATCACCTCCCGGCGCTGATCCGCTGGCAACTGGGGAATCAAAGCCAGATAAGCCTTGCCCTGAAGCCATGGCGAAGGCTGCGTTCGCGTCATCTCCTCCAGGGATTTCTGCGTGGCCGCATCCAAATTCTGATAAGTCGCGAGCGTCATCAGAGCCGCTGCCCGCACGATCGCAAGGTCTTTCCCTGCTGCATCCAAAAGGCTTTGAATCAACCCCTTTTCCACAGTATGACCGGCAAGCCCGCTGGCGGCTTCCACCCGCATATTATGCGATTCACCGTTCTTCAAAATACCCTTCAAAACCTCTGCAGTCGCCGGCGTCTTGTGCCGCGATAGCGCCTTCAGGGCCAGAGCTTTGGCCTCCGGTTCCCGCGCTTCGGAAATGGCGGTTGCCAGCTCTTTTTCCGGCAGACGATTCAGATCCCCCTTATAACGCGCGAGAGCCCATGCCGCGGAGATACCAAGGGGAGCCGCCGCCTTCATCTGCGTGCTCAGGGTCGCAAGCGTCGCTTCACTCACGGGCCATGACGCGGCATCAGGCGCTAAAAAGAGAAAGCAAAAACCCATGGCAAGTCCCGACTGGGCCAGAGCATGCGTCTCCTGAGTGAGGGCCTTTTCCAAAACAGAAAGCGCCGCCGGGATCTGCAGGCGACCGAGCGCCGCAAAAATCTGCGCCCGCACTTTCGGATCTTTTTCCTGGCCCCAAGCCTCGTCCAAAACGTTCAGACTCTCGGGCTGTTTGATCAAACCCAGGGCAAAGGCTGCATGCAAACGCACATCGGCGACGGCATTTTTAAGGAAAGGAGCGACCAGCCCCGCAGCCTCCGGTTCCCCGATACGGCCCAATGCCAGGAGCGCCCTGGCCGTCAGCTGCGGATTTTTTCCGGCCAGTGCTTCTTTCAGATAAGGATCGCGACCATTGCGGTGATCCTCGATTTCAACGAGCCTATAAAGATCAGCTTCCCCAGCGGGTTTTCCTTTTGACGTTGCATAGCTTTTCCCAGGCGCCAGGAACGCCAGGATCGAGAGCACAATCCATGATTTCATGCGAAGCACCTCATCAGTTCAAAAGACAGACTGCTCGCCAGACTAAAGGAAGCTGTCCGCTTTGCAAAGCCTTCAAATCCAGCCCCATTCATTGTCCGTCTGACGCGGTGAGTTTGGGTCCAGCTTGTAAGGCGATCCATGCTTTGTTAAGGTGCCCTTTAAACGTGGTCAACGAGGAGAGAATCCATGGAAGCCTGGACACCTGATGATTTGAAAGCCCGTCTCGATCAAGGCGAGCGTGTGTTTCTGAAGCTCTGGAAACGCAGCTGCGGCATCTGCAAGCTGTCGACTCCGGCGACCGACAAAATGGAGAAGGACAACGAGTTTCAGATGACCTTCGGCAAGATCTGCATCGATGACCATCCCGAGATGATGGACGTTGCTGGCACCGAGGTGCTGCCGGTCTTTTTCGTTTTTGATCAGAAAAAGAAAAAAGGCATGTTCACCGGATTCAAAGGCCTCGACAAGCTGCAGGAATTCGTGGTCGATTCGCTGAAAGCCTGACTTTCGAACAGGTATACAAGAGATGGCGGAGCCTCAGGGCTCCGATTCCTCTTTCCCAAAGCAGGAATTTTTGCGAGGCTTTGGCTCCCATCCTTCACATAGGGAGCCGATATGCACCGAAAGCTTCGAACGGGACTTGTCACTCTGGGTTTCATGCTCCTGGCGGCCTGCCAGACACCATCCGCGCCGCAGTCAGAAAGCGAGCGGCTGAATGCTTTCTTTGAAAAAGCCTTTCAGGAAAACCTCGCTCTTTCTCCGCAGCGCATGACCGCGCTCGGCATCAAGCAGGACTATGATCGCCTGGATGATATATCCGATGCCCAGAGTCAGAAGCGAATGCAGATGGCCGAAAAAAATCTGGCTGAGCTGAAGACCTTCAACTTTGAAAAGCTCGATAAGGAGGCTCAGCTCAGCTATCAGATCTTTGACCGACAGCTTCAGGACCAGCAAGCCTCCTTTCCCTTCCGCTTTCATAATTTCCCAGTGAATCAGATGTTTGGCGCCCAGGCCGAGCTGCCGTCTTTTTTGATCAACATGCACCGCATCGAAAATGAAGCCGATGCCCGCGCTTATATCAGCCGCGTGCGCGACACCAAAAGACTCTTCACTCAGCTGCAGGAGAATATCAAGGAGCGGGAAAATCGCGGCGTGATCCCGCCGAAGTTCGTCTTTCCCAAGGTTCTTTCCGACTCTAAAAACGTGATCACCGGCGCTCCCTTCGATGCTTCCAAAGAGCCCTCGGCCCTGCTTGCTGATTTCAAAACCAAGATTGCCCAAGCGAAGCTGGATGACAAAACCCAGGACGCTCTGGTCAAGGATCTGAATCAGGCTCTGATCAATGATTTGAAGCCCGCTTATGAGGCGCTGATCGCAACCGTGGAAAGGCTTGAAAACAAGGCCAGCACCAAGGTCGGAGCCTGGACGCTGCCGGATGGCGAAGCCTTTTACAAAAATCAGCTGCGGCAGATCACAACGACCCAGCTCACCGCCGACGAGATTCATCAGATCGGCCTTGCTGAGGTCAAACGTATTCATCAGGACATGAACGCCATCCGCGAAAAAGTCGGTTTCCGAGGCAATCTGCAGCAGTTCTTCAAGCATCTTCAGAAGGATGACCGCTACTATTACCCGCAGAGTCCTGCGGGGAAGGAAAGCTATCTGAAGGACACCCAGGCGATGATCGATCGCATGGACAATGAGCTGCCGCAACTCTTCGGCATCCTTCCGAAGGACAAGCTTCAGGTCAAGGCCGTCGAACCCTTCCGCGAAAAAAGTGCGGAAATCGGCTTCTATAACAGCCCCGCGATGGATGGCAGCCGGCCTGGAATCTTCTATGTGAACCTTTGGGACATGCGCCAGGTTCCTAAATACGAAATGGAGGCGCTCGCCTATCATGAGGGTGTTCCCGGCCATCACCTGCAGCTTTCCATTTCCCAGCAGCTCAAGGCTCTTCCCAAATTCCGGCGCTTTGGGGGCTTCACCGCTTTTGTCGAAGGCTGGGGCCTTTACAGCGAATATCTGCCCAAGGCTTACGGCTTCTATAAGGATCCCTATTCCGACTTCGGCCGCCTTTCCATGGAGGTCTGGCGCGCGTGCCGCCTTGTGGTGGATACCGGAATTCATGCCAAACGCTGGACCCGTGATGAGGGGATTCGCTATCTGAGTGAGAACACGCCTGCGGATGAAGGTGAAATTATCAAGGCCGTGGAACGTTACATTGTAATGCCGGGTCAGGCCACCGCCTATAAGATCGGGATGCTGAAGATCATGGAGCTGCGGAAAGCCGCCGAAGAAAAACTCGGCCAGAAGTTTGATATAAGAGCCTTCCATGATCAAATTCTCAAAAATGGCCCCTTGCCTCTCGACCTTTTGGAAAAGGAGCATATGGCCTGGCTTGAAACCCAAAACCGTCAGGGTTAAGCGGCCGGCAAAGTTTGCCTCCTGATTCCTCGTGAATTTTTCCGTTCAGCCTTAAGGCGGGAATGTATCCTGCCTTAAGGACCCTCATGAAAGACCTGGCGCGCATCACAAAAACCCTCGATTTCTTTCTTTCGCCTGAGCTGCGAAAGCTGGAGACGCGGGATATTATTCGCATGCGCTTTCTGGTGTTCGCGATTCTTGCGGTGATACCCATAGGCTTTGTGCCCTGTCTTCTATTTCGGGACGTGAACTCCAGCGCTTCGGTTTGGATGATCCAGGGGCTGGCGAACCTTATCGTCTCCATCGGTCTATTAGGAAGTTTGAAACGCACCCGCGACTATCGGCGAATCGCGACCGCTTCCGTGCTTTGGATGCATGTCCTTTTCGTCTATTCCCTTCTGGGTTTTCCCTCTATTTTTTCCCTCGTCTACCTCTGGTCGTCGTTCCTTGTGGTCATGAGCAGCTTAATCATGGGCATGCGCGGAGCCCTTCTGTCCTTTGGTTGTCTGACCGTCCTTTCGCTTCTCACGATGACCTCGCGCTATGTGCACGGAACGAAGTGGATGATCCTGAATCATGATATCTATGTGCAGCAGCTCGTCCTGGGCCTGATCGGTTCCAGCATCCTGACAGCGGCCGTCACCGGGGTCTATGAATTCATGCGGGATACCAATGAGCAGCATCAGACGCGTCAGCGCTTGCTTGCAGCCCGCCATGCGCATACAGGAGCCGTCGGTGAACTCGTGGGGCATGTGGCCCATGAGGTCAACAATCCCCTGGCCATACTTCAAGGGAGCGTCACGCGCCTTCGGCGTCATCTGGAGCGAAATGAATGGAGGCATGAAGGCCGAAAACTTTTAGGCAACATGCAGCGCAGTCATGAGCGCATCATTCGCGTGCAGCAGTCACTCGCCATCTTCGCCTCGGGACATCAGCATGAACCCTTTGTCAGTCAAGATGTGCGTTTGATCCTGAAAGATGTTCAGTTGGCCATGAAACCGCAGGCTCTGGCCCAGCAGGTCGCCTTGGAATTTCATGACCCGGGGAAGACCCTGACGCTGCGCTGTCAGCCGCATCAGCTGGTTTATGTCCTCTGCAGTTTGATTCAAAATTCCCTGGATGCCTGTCGCGATCATCGGCATCCCGAGATTCATGTGAGCGTGCGCGACGTGGATTGGCAGCTGATCTTTGCCGTTTCTGATAACGGCAAGGGCATAGACCTTGGGGCTCAGGACAAGGTTTTTCAGCCCTTTTTCACGACCAAGACCGGAGGCAATGCGCAGGGTTTGAGCCTGAGCGTGAGTCGTGGGATCCTGGCGCGGCATGGCGGTGAAATCAGCTTTGAAAGTCGGCCCGGCGCCACGATCTTCACCTGCCAGGTGCCGCGTGATCCCGCCACCGCTCTGCACATTGCGAAAGGGGCCTGAGTGGAAGCCCTTCTCAAGCAGCTCATTCGCATCCTCGATATCACGGTACATCCGCATCATAAAAAGCGGGGAGGCATGCCGCTGCTTCGTGGACGCATGCTGAGCCTCTGCTGTATTCTGACCCTCATTTCCTGCGGCAGCTTTCTTGGTACCGCGCTGCTGACCCGCGGTCTGGACCTCAGGCTTTTCACAGTCTATTTGATTATGACACTGGCCACCCTGGTCCTGGGTCTGAATCGTCTCTTCCGCCGCAACACCTGGCTTTCGGCCGGACTTCTCATCATTCTCAGCATCCTGATGGGCGTTGGGATTATGTATCAGGTTCGCAGCCTCTATGCGTCGGGCTTTCTTTGGTTTCAGGTTTTGATCATGCCCGCGTTCCTCCTCTGCGGCTGGCGGCTTGGGCTCTTTGTCAGCACGAGCACCCTTGCTGTGGCGCTCATCACGGTGCTTCTCAGCCAAGGCTATGGCCAGGCCCTTCCCTATGAGGGTGATCGACTGGTCGAGATTCGTTCCATGCTGATGACCGTTCTGATCGTCAATTGCCTGACTATTGGAATGGTGACGCTTTACTTTTATCTGCTGCGCGAGAGTGAAAAAAATAACAGGGAACAAAGGGACTGGCTCCAGCGGACGGCGCGCATGCAGGAGCTTTTGCAGATGTCCGGGCATTTCGCCTTGAAAACCAACGGACCGCTCGATGTTCTCGGCACGGCTCTGCATAACCTCGAAGAACCCTTGTCGCGCAGCATGGATGCCAAAGGTCTTCTAACCATGCTGGCCCCTGTGGAATCGGGAATCCAGGAACTCGCCTCGGTGTCACGCAGCTTCAGCCTTTTTTCCCGGCGCTATCTGGAGGAAGGTCTGGAGCAGACGAGCCTCAATCAGGTGCTGCAGCATGTGGATACCATTTATAATGTCGGTGCCGTCCTCCGTCGGGCTCGGCTGGATTGGGAACGGGCTGATCCGGATATTCTGATCTATACGCAAACGGCCAAGCTGGTGATGCTTCTGATCAGCATACTCAGACGGTTCGGTGCGGAAGGCGGAACGCAGCTGAGAGCGACCTCCGCTCTGCGGCCGGATGGTCTGCACCTCATGCTGCATGGCACGCTGAGTCAGGGGCATGTGGCCGCGGCCTCGGATGCGACTCTCGCTTTTGATCCGGAATTGAATGAGGATTTGATTCAGGAACTTTGCAGTGAACTCGGCGTCGAACGTTTGCAGGAGCGTGAAGGCAGGAACACGGTCTGCCGCCTGATCCTGCTGCAATCACGCTGCCAGGCTCGGGTAGCCTAGGATGGATCGCCCGATCCCCGGCTGCGCTGCTCGATGGTGCGCAGCACGGCTTCGATCGCCATGGGCTTGGCAAAGAATTGATCGGAACCCAAAGCCAGCGATCGTTCCTCGCTGTGTTCCATCCCTTCACCACTCACAGTGATGATCAGGCAGTCGGGATCCTGATCGCGGATGCTTTGAATAATGGAATAGCCATCAAGGTCCGGCATTTTAAGATCGACCATGATCACGCTCGGCCGCTTTTCAAGATAGACGCGCAGTCCACTGCGGGCTTTGGTCACGCAAAAGGTCGGGATGCCGGCGGATTCAAAGATTTCCTGCACAAAGCCCACGTATTCAAGGTCATCATCGATGATGAGGACAGGCCCTGCAGGCAGCTGCTGCTGGGTTTTCTCGTTCCTGGGTTCCTGCGTATTGTTCTTATGGGGAAAGGTCAGACTGAAGGTCGTGCCGCGACCCAGGGTGCTGTCGACGGTGAGCGCGCCGCCCATCATCTCGCAGAGGCGTTTGGTCACGGGCAGCCCCAGGCTCAAGCCATAGATGGCTTCCCAGGAATCCGTCTGGATGCTTTCAAAAGGCGAGAAGATGCGGGCCATTTCGATCTGATCCATGCCGCGGCCCGTATCGCGGATATCTATGCTGAAGAAGCGCTTGCCGTCCTGAATAATGGAATAGAAGTGAAGGGTGATGCGCCCCTTGCTGGTATAGCGCACGGAATTTCTGAGAATGTTCATGCAAACCTGGAGCAGGCGACTTTCATCCGCATAGACCGTTCCGAAATCCTTTTGACAGTAGCAGTCGATTTTGATCTCGTGCGGCGCAGCAATCTTATCCGCCATGCGCTGGAGGATCTGCATAAAGCGCTGGGCATCGAAGGCAGTTTCATGCGGCTTGAAACCCTGGCCATCCAGGGAGCAGACGTCCAGGAGGTCATCGACCAGAGTCATGAGATACCAGCCGGCGCGATTGACTTTATGCAGATCATCGCTCAGCAGCGTCTGCTGGTTGCTTTCCAGTTCATCCACCAAAAGCTCGCTATAGCCGATGATCGTGTTCAAAGGCGTCTTGAATTCATGAGAAAGTTTGGACATCAGCTGGGACTTGGCCTGCGCCACACCCTGCGCGAAGGCTTCGGCATGATTCGGTCCGAGATTCCCATGCGCCGCGTTCGCGTTTGCCAGCGAACTCACCGTCCGGGTCATCTGCTTTTTGATGGCGCTGGCCAGAAACGGCAGGGGCACGAGAAAGGCCAGGGCATCGTTGATATTCTGAGTCAAGAGCAGTGGAACCTGAAGGGATTCCGGGCGCGACATAAAAAAGAGCAGCTGATTGATCAGCTGCAGGGCTGCCATCCACGCCAGGGTCAGCATCAAAGGCCGCTGCTTTTCCCAGCCGATCTTGGTGAGAAAAGCAATGTTGAACACCGCCGTCAGGCAGGTGATGCCGACGATGGTATGCAGATGCTCGATGAAAACGCCCAGGCGCAGATCCAAAAACTGAAGTCCGCAAAGCCCACCGGCCAGAAGCAGCGGCATGATCCAGAAACGCCGGCCTTCGCCGAGGCGCGCAGGCAGATGGAATTTCATGGCCAGGAGCGTGACCAGACAGAGCGCGAAGCTGCGGGTGAAGGCATTGATCTGTTCACTATGAAGGAAGGCGGCCGCATCATGACCGTCCCGCAGGGACAAAAGACTCAGGGCATCGAAGTAGCTCGCGAGCAGAAGACAGGGAATCAAGCCATAAAGCGCGGAACGTTCGGAAGGCAGCTTCGCGCCGAGCATAATGAGGGTCAGAAGAGGCAACGTCAGCACAGGGCTCAGTGCCAGGGCCAGGGGCAGCATGGTGGATGTGGGGCCCGTAGTTCCCGAAGCAAAAGCCAGATAGAGGCAGGTGGGAAGCAGCGACGCCATCATCAAGCTGCCCATGAGGAGCAGCGTACGTCGCGGAATAGGCGAATCCACGTTTTCAACAGCCGGCATTGTGGTATCCCGTATGTCTCCAAAGCGAAAGCCACAACGGCCTTCCTTTGATGCTATCGGTACCTCTTGGGTGATTTTAAGTGAAAAACAAAAAAGCCCGGTCCAGGCCGGGCTTTCTTTCTATCAGATAAGTTTTGCTCTTACCATCAAAGCAGGATCACAGCACGCCGCGACGCTTTTGATCGCGTTCGATAGCGCGGAAGAGGGCTCCGAAGTTGCCTTCACCGAAACCGAGATTATTGTGCCTTTGAATGAATTCAAAGAAGATGGGGCCGATGACGTTCTCGGTGAAGATCTGGACGAGGTAGCCGCTCTCATCACCATCGACGAGCAGGTTATACTCCTGGATCTTCTTTTTATCCTCTTTCAGCTGTGGCACGCGCTTGAAGGCCATATCATAATAATCGGCATCGATGTCGAGGGTTTTCAAGCCTTCCACTTTCATCTTGTCCATCACATTGATAATGTTGGACGTCAGAAGCGCGATGTGCTGAATGCCTTCGCCTTTATATTCGTTCAGATACTCATTGATCTGCGATTTGGCTTCCGTCCCTTCGTTGATGGGAATGCAGAAGGAGCCGCAGGGGGAACGCAGGGCATAGGATTTGAGTCCGGTCTGCTCGCCGCGGATATCGAAGTAGCGAACCTCTTCGAAGCCGAAGACTTCCTTATAGAAAGTCGCCAAAGGTTGCAGCTGACCTTTATACACGTTGTTCGTCAGGTGATCGACCAGAGCGAAACCTTTCGAAGGCACGATTTCGGTCTTTTCAAGATCCACGAAACCAAGACGCTCCCAGCGATCCTTGGCCGTATGAAAATCGACGAAGTAAATGAGGCTGTTGCCCACGCCCTGAATCGCGGGCAGATCATAGTCGGATGTCTCCGCGCGCTTGGCTCCGCGGGATACAGCGGCCTCCAGAGCCTTCTTCGCATCCTGCACGCGCCAGCCGGTGGACGACGCGCAGGGACCATGCTCTTTGTTGAAGGTCACGGAGAAGGAGCCGGGCTCGGTATTCACCAGGAAATGGATGTCGTTCTGCTTATAGTAATCAATCTTTTTGGTCTTGTGGCGTTTCAGCCGCGAAAAACCCAGCTTCGTGAACAGCTCATGCAGTTTTTCCGGTTGGGGGCTGCTGAACTCGATGAAATCGAAACCAGTGATGCCTGTTGGGTTGTTTACCATGGGGGTGACTCCTCGTCAGTGGTTGGTTTTGATCCTTTTGCGTCAGGGCTCTGCCTTTGAAAACGTTCGATAATCACATCCGGCATGCGGATGGGGCGGTTCTGAGCATTGAGCGCCACGATCGTGATCTGTCCGCTTACGAGCAGACGCCGCGTCCCTTCACCATTGACCAGATAAGCGTTCTGCTCGAAAGGAATGGCCGGGGAGCGGGAGTATTGTCCTTCGGAAATGACCAGAACCTGATCGCCGTGCTGCGCGGGGGCCTTGTATTCCAGCACCGCCTTGCTCACGACGAAATGAACGCCCTGGTCAAAGAGTTCTTTCAGAAAACGAATCCCGATCACATGCTCGCGGGCGCGTTCGAAGTATTTAAGGTAGTTGGAGTGATAGACGAATCCGGAGAGGTCCGTGTCTTCATAATAAACCGGGAATTCAATTTCACCCCGGATCACGCCGGAATCAGCTGAGATATGTGCCATAAAGCAGCGCCAGATCCTTTTTCTTTTGCTCCGGAACCATTTCCGGTGCTGTCATGATCGCGTGTTTCGCCGCTTCGAAGATACGGCTTTCATGCTGAGCGGGAAGCCCGGCCAGGACTTCCTTGATCACGCGATTGGCCTTCTCGGTGTTGGCCTTGAGGACCGCGATCACCGTTCCGACGGTAACATCGGCCTCATGCTCATGCCAGCAATCATAATCGGTGGCAAGAGCCAGCATACCGTAAGCCATCTCCGCTTCCCGAGCAAGCTTGGCTTCAGGCAAAGCGGTCATGCCGATCACAGCGGGCTGAAGTGTAGCGCGATAATGATGGGATTCGGCCCGCGTGGAAAACTGCGGACCTTCGATGCAGACATAGGTGCCGCCGCTATGAACTTCGGGGGTCACCTTGCGGGCGGCCGCTTCGATCCAGCCTCGAAAATCCGGGCAGAAAGGATCGGCGAATTCCACATGACCGACGATGCCGCCCCCGAAGAAGGTGGAAGGCCTGAGGCCTTTGGTGCGATCGTAAAGCTGATCAGGGAGAACAAGGTCACCTGGTTTGATATGATCCTGCATGATGCCGACCGCGCTGACGGCCAGCACATGCGTGACGCCCAGGGATTTGAGCGCATAGATATTCGCGCGGTAATTGACCTCGGACGGAAGCCAGCGGTGGCCCCGTCCGTGCCTTGGCAGAAAGTAAACGGTTCGACCGTTGATTTTGCCTTCAATAATGGCATCCGACGGTTCGCCAAAGGGCGTTGGGATGGTGTGTTCCTTGACCTTCTCGACACCGGCCATCTGATAGACGCCGGATCCACCGATCACTCCCAACTGCACTTTGACTTGCGCCATGCTGCTTATTTCCTTTGGTTGAACTTGGCGAGCAGATCATCCATCGTGTAGTTCGGCTGCGGCGCCTTGCCTTTGGCGCTGATGCCACCCACCGAACGTGCGGCAGGTTCCGAACCCCGAGGTTTCATCGGGCTGCCTTTGCCGCCCTGCTGCGGACGCTGCGCCTGCTGCTGACCAGCAGCCACGGCTTCGGGACGCGCGGCAGCGCCTTGAGCTTTGGGAGCTGCATTCAGACGACGGCTCAGACCGATCCGGCGACGCTGCAGATCGACTTCGATCACGCGCACATCGACGACATCACCGACCGAAACCACCTTCGAAGGATCATCGACGAACTGATCGGCGAGTTCACTGATGTGAATCAGACCGTCCTGGTGCACGCCGATATCCACAAACGCACCGAAGTTGGTGACGTTGGTCACGGTGCCAGGCAGGGTCATGCCGACTTTCAGATCCTCGATCTCGGAAACGTCATCCGAATACATAAGGCGCGCACCGTCTTCACGCGGGTCACGGCCTGGCTTCAGAAGTTCTTTCGCGATATCCTTGAGGGTCGGCATCCCGTAACGTTCGGTCACATATTTTTCGAGCGGAATCGTTTCCACAAGGGTGCGATTGCCGACGATCTCGGTGATGCCTTTGCCCTGGTCATTGGCGATTTTTTCGACGATCTCATAGGCTTCCGGGTGAACCGCGGAGTTATCCAGCGGGTTCGTTGATTCAGGCACGCGTAAGAAACCGGCAGCCTGTTGGAAGACCTTGGGGCCGAGCCCTGATACATTCATAAGGTCTTTACGCGATGCAAAACGGCCATCCTTATCGCGCTTGGCGACGATATTCTTGGCCACGGTGCCGCCGATGCCGGACACGTAACTCAGAAGCTTATAGCTGGCCGTGTTCAGGTTCACACCCACGCGGTTCACGCAGCTCTCCACCACTTCTTCCAGACTCGTCTTGAGTTTGGTGACGTTCACATCGTGCTGATACTGGCCCACACCGATCGAGCGGGGATCGATTTTCACGAGTTCGGCCAAGGGATCCTGGAGGCGGCGCGCGATACTCACGGCGCTGCGGATCGTCGGATCGAGGTCCGGGAATTCTTCACGGGCGATATCCATGGTCGAATACACCGAAGCGCCGGCTTCGTTCACGACAAGGCGCTTCACATCCTTCAGATCGTTTTCTTTCAAAACGGCTGCGATGAGGCGCATGATTTCCCGGCTGCCGGTACCGTTGCCGACGGCCACGTAGTGGACATTGTATTCTTTGACCAGGCGCAGGATCTCGTCCTTGGCGCGGGTCGTCTTATTGGTTTCCTTGTCACCAAGGTCGGTGAGCAGCGTGGTGTGGGTCAGGAGTTTGCCCGTCTCGTCCACCACAGCGAATTTGGAGCCGGTCCGAAGGCCTGGGTCAACACCGAGCACGCTTTTGCCAGGAATAGGCGGCAAAAGAAGCAGGTTTTCCAGGTTCTCCGAGAACACGCGAATCGCTTCGGTCTCGGCGGTCTGCTTCAGCTGCAGACGCAGTTCGGTTTCGATCGAAGGGCTCACGAGGCGGCGGTAGGCATCTTCCACGATCTGTTCCACCCAGGCTTTGACTTCGGGTGTCATGCGGCGATCGGCGATGACCTTGCTCTTCAGTTCCGCGGTGATCTTGGCGACATCGACGTCGATCGACACCTTCAGGACTTTTTCCGCTTCCCCACGACGAACCGCCATCACGCGGTGCGAAGCGGCCTTGCTGATCGGTTCCTGGTAATCGAAATAGTTTTGATACTTGGAAGGATCGGTCTTCTTGCTTTTCTTATCCTTGCTGGCCGCGGCGGTCTTCTCGACTCCGTCTTCGGCTTCCGCGCCTTCGATCTTCTTCGAAACGAGCACGCCCGATTCCTGGGAGATGTGCCGCACGAGTGCGCGAAGTTCGGCCGTTTCCGCAATTTGCTCGGCATAGATGTCAGCGGCTCCGGCGAGCGCGGCTTTTTCATCCGGGACTTTCAGGGCCGGATCAATACTGGCATCCGAGGCCGTGACGAAAGGCTTCGCGGCTTCCAGAAGATTGGTGAGCACCGCGGATTCCGCCAGGATTTTTTCCAGAAGGGGCTCAAGGCCTTTCTCGCGAGCCACCTGAGCGCGTGTGCGGCGCTTGGGTTTGAACGGCAGATAAAGGTCCTCAAGCTCCTGCTTGGTTTCGCACTTTTCAAATTTGGCTTTGAGCTCTGGGTATTTGTCCATCAGCTCGGGGCTTTTTTTGCAGTGCTCTTCCACCACCTTCAGGTACTTCTGCTTGTTGCTTTCCAGTTCCGTCAGGTAGTTGTAGCGTTCCCGAATGTCTCTTAAGGCAACTTCATCGAGACTGCCGGTCATTTCCTTGCGGTAACGGGCGACGAAGGGAATGGTACATTCCTCATCGAACATGAGTTTGACGGAGTTATGAACTTGAAATTCCTTAAGCCCGAGTTCCGATGAAATTTTGCCAATAAGATTGACCATAGGGATCCGCTCCAGAAGATTCACGAAATGGTTTCAGCAGATTTCGCTGGATGCAAAGAAGAATGCGACTTCGTTCTTCGCAGCTTCCGGCGAGTCCGAGCCGTGCACGGTATTTTCGCCGATGGATTTGGCGAAGTCTTTACGGATCGTGCCCGCTGCAGCTTGCGCTGGGTTGGTGGCGCCCATGATATCACGGTTGCGCACGATCACGTTCTCACCTTGCAGGACCATGACGACGACAGGGCTGCGAGTCATGAATTCTACCAGCTCTCCGAAGAAGGGGCGAGCTTTGTGCACGGCATAAAAAGCTTCAGCCTGAGCGCGGCTCAGTTGAACCTTCTTGATGGCCGCGATCTTGATGCCCTGATCTTCGAATTTGCTGATAATCTTACCAACAAGGTTGCGTTCCACGCCATCGGGTTTAATGATCGAAAGTGTAAGTTCCAAGGTAAGCTCCTCTTGCCTGTGAAAGAGTTTTTCAATGTATCCTAAGATAGGAAAAAAACGCAGATAATCATACTGGAAGGTTGAAAATTGGCAAGGGTGACGAGCGTTTTAACGCTCTTTTTTAAGCATAGTTGGCAGGGGGCTGGTTAAAATTGGCTGGTTTTATAGGTTTTGTGGGCTAATTGGCACCCGGAATGGGGTTCCGGGTCCCGCTCGGAGCTGACTGTCGCCGATTAGTAGCACATCAGCTGGCCTTCAATTTTCACGACGCGCGAACCCCCTGTCTTATAGCATTTCAGGATGGCTCTTTTATAAGCCCGTTCTTCCGTCGGGTTGATCGGCTCCGAACCACCTTCATTGCCGGAAACGCCGTCTGATCCACCGCCGCCGCCACCGCTCTGGCAAGCGCCCAGGGCCAGACAAAGAAATATCATAGGACCAAAAACCAAGGTGCGCATGGTGCCTCCTTAGGACTCTATTCCTCTTCTATTGTAACAGGGTCCGAGGTGCGCACAGTGGGCAGAAACTGCCGGGATGCAAGGGCTTAGATGGATTTGGTGGAGGCCGTGTAGTGCAGCGAAGTCGAAGGGCTGTTCTGCATGACGAGCTGCTCGCGATCGACTTTGATCAACGCTTCAAAGTAAGGCGTAACATCCGCGCTCTTTTTATCCTGCAGATTGCGAACGATCAAAAGCAGCTGACCTTCTTCCTCTTCGGCCACTGCAAAGTGTCCCGCTTGAACGCTTTCCTTCTCACTCGGTTGCAGGCAGGCGGCATCCGCAAAATAATGCCTGGCGAAGGTCGTAGTAGCATCGGCGGCGAAGCTCAGCTTTTCTTTATAGAAACCATCCTTCCCGCTGATGCAGGTCGAAGTGAATTCACGATGAAGCAGCGGCGCTGCGAGCTGACTCACGCTGTCTTTTTGCGTGGAAGTTTTTACAATTTTTTGCGAGGCAGACACCGAAGGAGCCGACGAAGCCTTGGGGAAGAAAAAGGCCGCAGCTCCCAAAAGGGACGCGGCCGTGAAGAGGGTGATATGGACTCGTGCTTTCATGTAGGGCTCCGACTATCATCAAACAAAGGGTAACGCGGGCGGTATGAGGACGGGATGAGTTGAGTGATATTGCACTTTTTTTTGTCAGGGAGGGCGAGGCATTCGCTATTTTTATACACCTGCAAGGATATAAAATGAGGAACTTTCATTTTTATACTCCCCTGCTTATATAAAATATCTATTTTGTACCCTTACAAGGTCATAAAAGAGGTGTTACCATCATTATAGCTCCTCGTCGGGGGCTAAAAATGATGCTGCACGAGGCCAAAATGAATAAAAACAACGAGATAAAATCCAGGAAGCGAGCGCCTCGAAGAAAAGTTGAGGAGATCCTGGAAACCGCTGGGCCGGTCGCCACATTTGTCCGCATGCGAAGGAAAGAACTTGGCTATACGCAAGAACAGCTCGCCCGTCGCAGTGGATTGAGCACAAAATTCATTCGTGACCTCGAACTTGGCAAAGCCAGCGCGAAGATGGATAGTGTGAACAAGATTCTGGCTTTCTTTGGGCATGAACTGGCGCCACGGCCGATCCAGAAAGAGGATTGGACATGACGCGACAGGCAAGAGTCTTCTTCAAAAATAAGTTTGCCGGCATCATTCAGGAAACGGAAAGCGGCACGTATCTCTTCACTTATGATAAGTCTTACCAGCAGCAGCCCGGCGCTCAGGCCATCAGTCTCACCTTACCCTTGGACACTGAAGTCCATGAGTCCAAATTCCTCTTTCCAATTTTTGACGGACTTATCCCGGAAGGGTGGTTGCTTGATCTCAGTACAAAGAACTGGAAATTAAACCCTAAAGACCGGATGGGTTTGCTGCTGGCAGCATGTCGCGACTGTATCGGCGCTGTGCATGTTCAGCCGCTGTCTGATGAGGATCAGCCATGAATCCTTATAAAAAATGCCTGGTGTGTTACCAGAGTTTGGTCGATCAACTCTACCATCCCCAATGTGCTCGAAAGCTATTCGGAAAAAAAGTTATACCTACTCTCGATCTTGACCAAAATGATATCGACGAACTCGCTGGTGCCCTGATCAATAGGCGCCTGGCCATGACAGGCGTTCAGAGAAAACTGTCTTTGCAGCTGGAATCACTATCCACGCAAGCCACAGATCGGCTTACCCTTGTGGGATACCTTGGTGGGAGCCACATCCTCAAACCCCCGGCCCCAGAGTATCCTCATATGCCCGAGGTGGAACACCTGACGATGCACCTGGCTGAAAAATGCGGGATCAAAACCGCGCCCCACGGGTTAATAATCATGAAAGACGGACAGCTCGCCTACATCACGAAGCGATTTGATCGTGAAGGGAAAAAGAAAATCGCAGTCGAGGATCTTTGTCAGCTCTCGGAAATGATGACTGAACACAAAGACAAAAGCACTGCGGAACGAGTCGGAAAAGTCATAAGGCGTTATTCATCCAATCCCGGCGACGATGCCCTTCGCTACTTTGAAATTACAGTCTTTTCCTTTTTGACCGGCAACGCCGATATGCATATGAAAAATTTTTCCATGATAACGGATAAACCCGACCGGGTGACCCTCTCGCCCGCTTATGATTTGCTCTCTACGCGTCTCTTGATCAGTGAAAAGGATGATCCCGAAGAACTTACGTTATCGGTCCAAGGAAAGAAGTCTTCAATGAAGAGATCCAACTTTATTTTTCTTGGGGAAAATCTCATGATCCCGGAGAAAGCGATCCTGGGTAGGCTTGAAGAATTTATCGAAAGCCAGGACGTTTTGATGGACGCCATTCGTCAAAGCATCCTTCCTGAACATATCAAACAGGAGTACCAGCGTTTGATCAGTATTCGGTTCAGTAGAATCAAGGATTCCTGAATCCAGGGCAAAAGCAAAGCGAGCGACAGAGGTAGCCGTAGTTTTGCCCTGATATCGAACTGTCTTCGGTCAGGACCCGATCTGCACAAGCACCTGGCCGACCACGACCTGGGCGCCAGCAGCGATTTGAACGTCCTTCACTGTACCTGAACTGCGCGCGAAAATTTTATTCTCCATCTTCATCGCCTCGATCACAAGGACCTCGTGACCGCGTTCAATCACCTGACCGGGCTCGACATGAACTTTCAGCACCTTGCCCACCATCGGCGAGCGGATGACTTCACCCGCGGCGCCGGCGCCGGCCTTGCGACCGTTGAGGCCGGGCACCTGGATGCCGACTTCGCCTTGGAGAATACGGGCGAAGCCTTCGGAGCCGCCGACGTATTCCAAAAGGATCTCGGTGAAAAGATCACCGGGAAAACGCTGGCTCTTCACCGCGCGATATTTCAAGGGGACTTCCGGATGCTTCGCGGACTCGCGCACGAAAAGTGTGCGAAGACCGGGTTCCCAGCATATTTCCATGGACTCTGTGCCGACCTGCGCGGGACTCCAGACGCCGGGAGTAATGGCGTCAGGTAAAGTGACTTCCGTGCCGGCGCTTTCCGTTTTACTGCTCCATTTCATAGGACTTCCTTCCTTTAATGCCGACAGGATTCATGGCGCGCTCGCAGCTGCCACTGCGAAGGCAGCGATACAGCGTTTCCAGAGCGACCGTCGGCTTTCACCTGGGCCTGGAAGGCTGTAAAGAGCCGACTGTATTTTTCATCAGCCGGACCGCCTTTCAACGCCGTATCAATTTCCTTCTGATGCAAAGCCAGGAATCCAGTATCAAACTCACCGGAAACAAAGGCCGGATGCTTCAGCACCACCTCATGGAATTTCGCAGTGGTCGGAACGCCATCGCATTCGAATTCAGACAGCGCCCGCAGCATACGCTGAATCGCTTCATCACGATCGGCACCGAAGCTGATGAACTTCGCCACCATCGAATCATAATCCGAAGGAATCGTATAACCCGCATAAATATGCGTATCGACCCGCATCCCGGGACCGGCCGGCAGATGCAGATGCGTGATCTGCCCTGGATTCGGCATGAAGTCCTGGGCGGGATCCTCGGCATTGATCCGCGTTTCAATCGACCAGCCGCGGATTTTAATATCCTCCTGGCTCAGACGGAGTTTGCCGGTCGCGGCCACGCGGATCTGCTCCTGAATCAAGTCCACGCCCGTGATCATCTCGGTCACGGGATGCTCGACCTGGATGCGCGTATTCATTTCCATGAAGTAGGCGCGATCAGGGGATTCACAGATGAATTCCACCGTACCGACGCCTTCATAATCCGCTGCCAGAGCCGCACGCACAGCGATTTCACCCAGCTGCTGGCGCTGCTCATCATTCAGAAAACGACTCGGCGCTTCCTCGATCAGCTTCTGATGGCGTCTTTGCACCGAACAATCGCGCTCGAAAAGATGCACACCCGTTTTTCCATCACAGAGCACCTGGATTTCAATGTGCCGCGGATTGCTCACATAGCGTTCCGCAAACACAGTATCATCCCCAAAATAGGATATCGCTTCGCGCTTGCAGGCCTCGAAGGAATCTTTCAGTTCCTCGTCCTTCCGCACGATGCGCATCCCGCGACCACCACCTCCCGCAGCGGCCTTCAGAATAATGGGATAGCCGATCTTTTTCACCAGCTCCCGCAGCTCGTCCACGGAGGCCAAGGCACCATCACTCCCCGGCACGCAGGGCACGTTATGCTTTTTCATGATCGCCTTGGCTTGAACCTTATCGCCCATGAGATGCATCGCATGATCGGACGGACCGATGAACTTCACGCCCATCTTCGTAACAGCCGCACAGAACGCGGCATTCTCGGATAGAAATCCATAACCCGGATGCACGGCATCGGCGCCGGTCAGCCGAATCGCCTCCAGGATGGCCTCGACATTCAGATAGGTATCCTTCGAGGCGCGACCGGGCAGACGAACGGCTTCATTCGCATATTTGCGGTGCAGACTGCCGGCATCCGCATCCGAATAAATAGCAACGCTGGGAATTTCCAGATCGCGGAGCGTCCGCATGATGCGCAGCGCAATTTCCCCGCGATTGGCAACCAGGACTTTGTTAAAAAGAGGCTTTTTCATCGCGTTTTTCTCTTAAAGAGGGATATTGCCATGCTTGCGCTTGGGCGTTTCAACCCGCTTGTTCATGCTCGCTTTCAGGCCATCCAGAAGATAGCGCCGGGTTTCCTCGGGAAAGATCACGCAATCAATATACGCGCGATCCGCAGCCTCATAAGGCGTCGCGAACTTCGCCGAATAGGAATCCACCAGCTGCTTTCTCGTTTCATTCGGATTCGCCGCGCTCACGATTTCGTTGCGGAAGATGATGTTACACGCACCCTCAGGACCCATCACCGCGATCTCTGCCTGCGGCCATGCGAGGTTCAGATCCGCACCGATGTGCTTGGAGTTCATCACATCATAGGCGCCGCCATAGGCCTTGCGGGTAATTACAGTGAGGCGCGGAACCGTCGCTTCACTGAAGGCATAAAGAAGTTTCGCGCCATGGCGAATGATGCCGCCTTTTTCCTGATCGGTTCCCGGCAGAAAGCCGGGCACATCGACAAAGGTCAGAAGCGGGATATTGAAGGCATCGCAGAAACGCACAAAACGCGCGCCCTTCACCGAGGCATCTATATCCAAACAGCCGGCCAGATGATTGGGATTATTCGCAACGATCCCCACCGCGTGACCGCCGAGGCGACCAAAGCCGATCAGCATGTTGGCAGCATACTCTTCGCGAAGTTCAAAGAAACTGTCCGGATCCAGAACCGTCCGCACCACTTCACGCATATCATAAGGCTGGTTCGGGTTATCCGGCATGATATCGCGCAGCTTTTTCTGAGCATCCGCGATGCGGCGCTGGGTATTCGGATCCTGATCCAGAGCCTGGAACGGCGCCGTATCGAGGTTATTGGAAGGCATATAGCTCAGCATTTTCCGAAGCGCGAGCAGGGCATCGCCTTCGGAAGCCGAACGAAGATCCGCGACGCCGCTGGTCGCGGTATGGGTCTGGCTGCCGCCGAGTTCTTCGAAGGTCACCTCCTCACCCGTCACGGTCTTGATGACTTCAGGGCCGGTGATAAACATGTGGCTCGTCTGATCGACCATCAAGGTAAAGTCGGTAATGGCCGGTGAATAAACCGCCCCACCCGCACAGGGGCCCATAATCAAAGAAAGCTGCGGCACCACGCCCGACGCCTGCACGTTCCGATAAAAAATATCCGCATAGCCGCCGAGGCTCGCCACGCCTTCCTGAATCCGCGCGCCACCGGAATCGTTCAGCCCTATCACCGGCGCTCCGTTCCGCACGGCCATATCCATGACCTTACAGATCTTCTTCGCGAACGCTGCGCTCAGACTGCCGCCGAAGACGGTAAAATCCTGGGAGAAGATATAAACGAGACGCCCTTCCACCGTTCCAAAGCCGGTGATGACGCCATCCCCTAGAATGCGTTTCTGCTCCATGCCGAAGTCCTGGCAATCATGCGTGACGAAGGCATCGAGTTCGGTGAAGGAACCGGGATCGAGCAGCTGATGAATGCGCTCGCGTGCTGTCATCTTGCCTTTTTTATGCTGGGCTTTGATGCGATCCTCGCCGCCGCCTTGGGCTGCTTCAGAACGCAAGGCGTTGAGCCGATCAAAGGCCTCTTGCCTTTTCGTTGGGGGTGTATCGAGCATCTGTTTATCCTTCAATTGGTTTGCCGACCTGGGAATTCGAGCCAAAGATCGGGTATGAACAGGTTGCGATAGAAATCTTCCAGATCAGGCAGCGTGTCCTGCGCTTCCTTTTCCTTCGGCAGACGGGATTCTGTCTCACGACCACCGATCCAAATCAATTCACCGTTATTGGTGTCGATCAGAAGAAGAGCAATCCTGGCCCGACGGAAATTGAAGAGCAGCCCACGATCATTGAGCGTGCCCTTATCCGCTTCGATGACAAGAGGCAAAAGAAGAGCATCCGATTGCGATGCGCTGCGGCTGAAATTGGTGAGCCAGGCGCGCCAGTCAGGACGCGGAGCAATCACCTCGCGATAATAGCTTGCGGGATGCTGACATGACTCGCAGGCCTGACCGGGACGGAACCACAGCTCGTCGATTTTTGTGAGGAGATCCGGCTGCTGACTCTGTTCCAGAAGTTTGAGCACCACACGCGGGCTGATGCCGCGCATGTAAGGCTGGCCATCAAATCCCTGCAGGACGTACTGATCAAATTTTTCACAAAGGGCTTTCAGATCTTCGGGGGAAGCCTTGAGCTCCGGCTGATTGACGAAGCGCGCGCCCTGCGGCCAGGCTCGACAGGGAACCACGGCGATCCTTGCGGGAATGCGGGCGAGTTGTTCGGCCTGTACGCCGTAGTCGCCCTTTTCAGGGGTCACGCATTGCGTCTGAAACAAAGTAAGGAACAGGAAGATTAAAGCGAGGCAGCGTCTCAAAGCATGTTTCCTTTCGCGCGTGATCCTCTTTTGACTTGTCTTCACAAGGTTTATCAAAAGCCAGGACCGGGATCCAGCGAAAGAACGGTTTCGGTGCCATGTCCAAGGAATCAGAGGCTGCGTTGCCAGCTCTCAGCCCGAGCTCTGATCACGCAGGCGAGTCAGCTCGTCGTCGGGGTTATGGCTGTGACGGCAGATCCATTGATCGAGAAGACGCTTTTGCGCCGCGGCATCCAGCAAATATTTTTCGGCGGGAAGTTCCACGCGGCAACGCTCCGTGAGAGTGTGCAGACTCAGAGCCGCGGAGACCGAAATGTTGAAGCTTTCGACCATCCCATACATCGGGATGGTGAAACGATAATCCACCTGGTCCTGCCAGGCCTTATGCAGGCCTTCGCGTTCATTGCCGAAGACCACGGCCAAAGGCGCGTCCAGGGGAAGCGCTTGGAGCGGCATGGTCGTGCCACCAGGAGGGTAAGCCGCAGCGATCTTGAAGCCCTTCGCCCGCAGGCCCTGGATGTAAAGATCGAGGTCTGTGAAGCGCCGCACTTCGAGCCACTGATCGGCGCCGCGACTCACGGTCGAAATCTTGCCAAATTTCTGGTAGAGATTGACCTGGTCACAGCACAGCACACCAAAGGCTTCGGCGGAGCGTAGGCAGGCACCGACATTGTGCGGATCAAAAACATCCTGCAAAACAAGGCGCAGATGCCGCGTGCGCTGACTCGCGACCTGCTGCATGCGCTCGCGACGAACGGGACTGAGCCTGGGACTCAGGAGCTCCCAGGCGTCAGAAGGATAGTGTGCTTCATCAAAGTTGTTGCGCCAAACACTCATGGTTGGGTGGCAGTTTCCGCTGTACGCACCGGCGCTGCTATTGAATTGTGATCGGCCGCAGCCGCCACAGCCGCTGCTTCCGCTGCTGCTGCTTCAGCCCTTGTTTCAATCACAAGACTCGCCCCGATTTTTTCCAGGGCCTCACCGACCAGGCGACCGATGCTTTGGGTTTGCAGTTCGGCATCCAAAGGCTTTTGAAGGATATGACCCGCGAAATAACGCAGAGCCGTTTCCCAGTTCTTATTGCGTTCCTCGGCCAGCTCACGCAGTCCGCGCATGCTGCCGTAGAGCTGCTCCAGGCGCATGACTTTCTGTTTGTAACGCAGAAGTTCTTCCGGCTTCACGCGCGGAGTTTCGTCTTTGGCCCGAGCCAACTGCGCTTCGAGCTGCTGCTTTTCCTTGCGCACCTGCTGCGTCTGCTGATTGGCTTCACGAACCTGCTGCCGCAGAATCTCCATGGCCTGACGCGATTTCTCATCACCTTCTTTTTGCAGGCGGGCGTTTTCATCCTGCACCATTTTCTTTTCACGAATGGCTTCGGCAAGCTGCTGGGTCAGGACCTGCACCTGCTCGTCCAAATGCTCGCGCTGCAGAAGGAAACGCTTCTGCCCATCTTCGCGCTCGGACTTCAGCTTGTTCCATTCCATCGTGCGATCCGAAAGCTTCTGTTTCAGATCATCCACCTGTTTGTCAGACTGGGCTGACTGTTGCCGATATTTGTCGGCGTTGTCCTGAGCATTGCGGAGCCCCTGCTCCAGCTGCTTGTTCTGCTTGCTCACCGCTTCCAGGCGACTTGATGCATCCGCGAGCACGGCCTGGCTTTGCGCCAGACGATTGCGGCTGAAAAAGGCGAAGCCCAGACAGGCGAAAGCAAAGATCAGTGCAAGGGTCAAAGGAAGTTCTGTCATTACTGATTAACCTCATATATCGACAAAATAATCTCCAGCTTTACGTAATTTGAGCTGGAAACACAAGCGATGCTTGCTTCTTTGACCTGTCAGGGCCAGGGCCCCGAGACTCCGAGGCTTCAGTGCCGGCTGGTCCTAGTCGCTCACAATGACATCCCTTTGAATGCCATATTTTTTCATAAGCCGGTGCAGGTAAGCCCGCTCCAAACAGAGGACCCGCGCCGCTTCGCTGACATTCCCTTTGGCACGGCCCAGGATGAAACGGATATAACTCCGGCCGAGGCTCTGGTGCAGTTCTTCCCAGGGCACGATCGCGGTTTCGTAGGCAAAACTTTCTTTGCCGCCATTGGTGGCGCTCGCGGCTTCTTCGGACGCAGTTTCGACCGTTTCGGTCCGGGGGCTCGGCGGCGGCTGGCTCGGGCTGCCTTCCGCTTTGGCCTTCGTTCCACGCAGCCTCGCCGCAAGATCGGGGATGTCCTCGATCTCCTCGCTTTCGCTCAGGATCACGACGCGTTCGAGGACGTTTTTCAATTCGCGAATGTTGCCCGGCCAATGATAGGCGCAGATCTGCTCCATGGCCTTGGGACCGAGCACGCGGGAACCGATCGAATGCTCCTCGCAGGCGGCTTCCAAAAAGTGCTGGGCCAGGAGTCGGATATCCTCGCCGCGTTCCCTGAGAGGCGGTGATTTCAGCGTCACCACATTCAAGCGATAGTAAAGATCTTCGCGGAAGGTGCCGGATTCAATCATGCCTTCCAGATCGCGGTGGGTGGCCGCGATCAAACGCACGTCGACCTCAATAATTTTTTCGCCACCGACGCGGCTGATCTCGCCGCTCTGCAGAACGCGCAGAAGTTTGGCCTGCACGTTCAGATCCAGCTCACCGATTTCATCCAGAAACAGGGTGCCACTGTCGGCCTGTTCAAAAAGCCCTTTTTTCGTGCGAATCGCGCCGGTAAAAGCGCCTTTCTCATGACCGAAGAGTTCACTTTCGACCAGGTTCTGGGGGATCGCGGCGCAGTTCACCTTCACCAAAGGCTGATCACGGCGCTCGGATTGCCGATGAAGACTCTTGGCAATCAGCTCCTTGCCGGTTCCGCTTTCACCCAGGACCAGGACGCGGCTATTGGTATTCGCGACCTTGCTGATCATCTTCCGCAGCTGCACGATGGGTTCGCACGCGCCCAGGATTTCCTGCCCGCGCAGAACTTCCTGCGAAAGTTTCTGATGCGCGGCCTGAATCTTATGAAAGTCGAGGCAACGGCTCAGACTGACGAGGATGCGTTCGGGCGTGAAGGGCTTTTCGATGAAGTCAAAAGCCCCCATCTGCGTGGCCTGGTAAGCCTCCTTCACCGTGCCTTCGCCCGAGATCATGATGACCCGCGAGGCAAAGCCGTGATGACTCAAAAGCTTCAGAAAATCGAGGCCGCTGCCATCGGGCAGGCGGATGTCGAGCAGGATCGCATCGAAGGGCGGCGGATTCGAGGGGCCGATCTTTCCCACCTGAATCAAGGCCTGCGCATAGGTTTCGGCCTCGACGATGTTCGCGCCTTCTTCGGTCAGCGCGAGGCGCAGGGCCAGACGGATATTGCGATGATCATCGACGACCAGGACTCGTTTGCCGCGGATAATATCCTTGCTCGTGACAGTCTCACTCATGATGAAAGAACCTCGGTATGATGATGTTCGCTGGGTAATTGAATGCGGAATACGGTGTGACCCGGCTGGCTCGTGACGGTCAGTTCACCCTGATGGTCCATCACGATTTTCTTACAGATGGCCAGACCCAGGCCCATGCCGGGACTCGGGCCGGTATGCTTGGTGGTGTAGTAAGCTTCAAAGATGCGGCCCAGATCCTCTTCGCGAATCCCGGGGCCATCGTCGACCACATTGACGATATAATGCCGCGCGGTCTTTTCCAGCTGAACCGCGATGTGCGCCTTGCGACCGATGCTCGCTTCCGCGGCATTTTTAATCAGATTCATGATGACCTGCTTCATAAGCTGACTATCCATCATGATCGGAGCCGAGGCAAGCTTTGTTTCCAAAACCAGGTCATGTTCCGGAAAGGCCGCCTTTTCCAGCTCCAAAAGCTTTTGGCAAAGACTTAAAAGGTCGGCCTCTTCCCAGGTGGGATCCGGCAGGCGGGCAAACTGCGAAAAGTGATCCACCATGCGGCGGAGTGCATTCACTTCCTCATGAATGATCTTGGTGGCTTCATCCAACAGTGTTTGAAAGGCCTCGTCCTCGCCCTTGTATTTGCGCTGCAGCTGATTGACCATCATTTGGATCGGTGTCAGAGGATTTTTGATTTCATGCGCCAGCTTCCGGGCCATCGTCTGCCAGGACGCGAGTTTTTCCAGATAAAGCGTCTTGCGCCGGTTGAGTTCCACTTCATCGGCCATGGTGTTGAACTGAACGGCGATCATGCCCATTTCACCTTTAAGATTGCCTGGCAGGCGAAAGCCCGGGTCCTCTTCCGACCAGCGGCGAAACCCGCGCAGAACTTCCTGCACGTTCCGCACGTAGCGGCGCACGAGCCAGACGAGGACGAGTCCGACCAAGGAGAAGGCTCCGATCAGGATCAGTCCGTTGGTAAGGAGAAGACTCGGCGCGATTTCCTTGTCCCAGGTCGCTTCAATCAGCTCGTACTTCTGCTTCACCTGCTGCACGAGTTCAAACCTTTGCCGCACCTCACTCACCGGCACCGAGACCATGTAACGTCCGACGCGCAGTTCCGTGCGCGTAAGCCAGGCCAGTTCCGGTCCTTCGATTTTTTCCCGCAGGAGTTCGATCTTGATGCCATCAATCGGCGCGAGGCTATTGATGTTCGCCTTCATCAGAAGATCACGAATGCGCGCTTCATTGAAGCGGCCGATAGGTTCCTCGTCGATGATGGCCTTCATCTCCAGAAGAAGCGTTTGCCGCTTCGATGTGTCCAGCTCTTTCAGGGAATCCATGTAATCGCCGAGGGCCTGATCCAGGTCCTCATCATAGGCCATGTCCGCAAGGCTATGGAGCGCCTGGCGAATGCTATTCAGGCCGCTCACATAGCCGCCGAGAATAATCAGAATGGCAAGAGCCGCCGCGCGAACCACGGTCGTCTGATACCAGGCCAGGTGCAAAGCCTTGCGTTCAGCCACGGTCGGCTCCTTTGACAAGAGGCGGTACGACCAGGACGGTCTGCGTACTCTCGCTTAACTTCAGATCACCGAGCATGTGCGAAAAAAGTCCGCGCATCACACCCGACTGCTGCTGGATGAGCCAGCTGCGGACATCCTGGGCGAATTCATTCGAAACCTGGGAAATATCCAGACGCACGTCCAGCCGCGCGCCCCGGCTCGCGATCTGCGCGATATTGCTTTGACTGCTGATGTCGGCCTGCAGGCAAAGGTCGGTGTACTGCTGAAAACTCTTCAAGGAATTTTCCTTACGGAGTTCCAGAAAATGCAGGAGCGCGAATTTTTCTTCCCAAAGATCGAACTTGATCGTGCATTCAGAAATGAAAACCAGAGTGCGCCGCACATCATTGTCGATCCAGCGGACTTCAAGATGGCTGAAGGTGGAAAAGCCGGAATAAAGGAGCTTTTTCTGCTGCTCGGTCAAGGACTCGGCAAGGTTGATGCGAAGGCTCTGTCGATCCTTGCTGCTTTCCCAATGGGCTTTGATATCCGCCCAGGCCGAGCCCGAGACCAGAAAAAGCCAAAGAGCGAGAATGCGCATCATGGCTCCCACTCCTGTTCCAGCACATCCTTCATGCTTTCCGGGAGGGTGCGGAAGGCCAGCGCGATATCCGCGATCAGCCCGGCGCTATGAAAACGCAGGCCAAGCCGAGCCTCGCGACCTTCATAACGGTAGTCCTTGTAATGATCCGCGCCATGCGTGAACTGCAGATAGATGCCAGGATCCGAGGCCTCATCCAGAATGGGCAGCGGCTGTTCCCAGCGGAGCGATCCGCGATAGCTCAACGATTCAAAGCCTACGCTCAGACCCTGCACCTGCGCGGTGAGCATCGACTGACCCCAAAGCCCTTCGGTCACCGCGCCTTCCAGCTCGTAGCCCATTTTATGAAAGCCCTGGCTGTTCAGAATCACCGAGGCCCCATAGGCATAACCCTCGCTCGGGCGGAAGCTCAAAAGTCGATTTTCCCGATAAAGGCCGACTTTGGGTCCGATCAAAGTGCGCGGAAAACCGGGTAGCGAAAAACGCTCCCCGCGATTGTTCATGTAAATCGCGAGACCATACTGCAGCCGCGTGCCATTGTCCTGATCAAAGGTCCAGTAGGCCTGGCCGCGCGCGCCGAAACCGAGGATATCGAGGTACCGCGCCTGCGCATCAGCGGCTTCCATGCGCGCATCGAACTGCACGCTTTCCTTTGAAAAACGAGGGAAACCGTAAGCGACGTGAAAGCCGCGCATGATTCCCTGGCCATCGTAATCGACGGCGGCCGAGGCGCGATGCAGGGAATTAAAAAGATTGCGGCTGATGATCTGCGCGCGGGCGCTCAAAGGATTGAATTCGCCGCTGAACTGATCCGAGGCCCCTTCATCCTGGGTCAAACCCAAGGATCCGCCCCAGGCCCAGGTGCCGAAGACGCCGGGGTCATCGACGAGTTCGATTTTCAGACGGGCCTCGCCAGGATTCTGGCCTTTGGAAAGGAAAAACTGGACGGATTGAAAAAGTCCGGTGCCCAGGAGGCGATTGCGATCGGCGGTCAATTCCTCTTCGGTGACCGAAACACCGGGCGTCAGATGCAGCTCGCGCTCCAAAAAAGCCGTCGGAAGTCTCTGGCTGCCTGTGACATCCACGTTCTCGAGTAAAAGACGGCGTTCCGCCGCCAGACCGGATCCAGCCAAAAATCCCGGCAGGATCAGGACGCACAAGGCTTTGAGCATGGAGGCTACCTTATTCGGGCATCTCGGCGTTGTGATAGACGTTCTGAACGTCATCATTGTCTTCCAGCCAGTCGATCAGCTTTTGCATCGACAGGGCCTTGTCACTATCCAGCGCCGTATAGTTTTCCGGTACGCGCATGATGTCCGCGACGTCCGCTTCCAGTCCCATCTTATCGAGGGTCTCTTTCAAGGCATTGAAAGCGTCCGGCGCGCAGATGACTTCGACCGCATCCTCGTCTTCTTTCACATCCTCCGCACCCGCTTCCAGAGCGACTTCAAAGAGCCTGTCAAAGTCTTTGACCTTGCCGCGCTGATAAACGATCGTTCCTTTCTTATGGAACTGGTAAGCGACAGAACCTTCGGTGCCGAGGTTGCCACCGAATTTGGTAAAGGCGTGGCGCACGTCGGCCACGGTACGGTTGATATTATCAGTCAGACATTCAACCATGACAGCTACGCCACCTGGACCGTAACCCTCGTAAACCTTTTCCACGTACTGTTCGGCTTCGAGTTCTCCGGTTCCTTTTTTAATGGCGCGTTCAATATTGTCACGGGGCATACTGTTCGAGCGGGCTTTCACGACAACTGTGCGCAGGCGCGCGTTGCTTTCCAGATCACCACCACCCAAACGGGCCGCCACCGTAATTTCCTTGGCCAGCTTTGTGAAGATTTTCCCGCGTTTGGCGTCCTGAGCGCCCTTTCGATGCTGGATATTTTTCCACTTACTATGGCCTGCCATCTTAGTCTTGTCCTCCTGCCCGACTCAATAGCGGAAGTGTTTGATCTTCTCGCCCTTTCCTTCGATATCGGTCATTGCTTTTATGCCAATGTCGATATGAAGGTCAACAAATTGTCCGCTGACCTTACGATCGCTTTCTTCGGTCTTCACCCCTTCCGGAGTCATGGGTACGTCGGATACCAAAAGCAAAGCGCCGCGCGAGATTTCATTGGCAATGCCGCAGGCAAAGATGGTGGCCGTTTCCATGTCGATGCCGATGGCCCGGAGTTTTTGCAGCCTGTGTTTGAAATCGTCGTCGTGCTCCCATACCCGGCGGTTGGTTGTGTAGATCACGCCTGTTCGATAATCGAGACCAGCTTCGACGATTTTTTCCGACACGAACTTATGCAGTTTGAAGGAAGGCATGGCCGGGATTTCTTTGGGCAGGTAATCGTCGGATGTGCCCTCGCCCCGGATCGCGGCGATGGGCAGAATGAAATGTCCGATTTCGGTGGTATCTTTCAGACCGCCGCATTTCCCTAGGAAAAGAACGCCCTTGGGTTTGATGGCGCTCAGAAGGTCCATGACGGTGGCGGCATTGGCCGAGCCGATGCCGAAGTTGATCATGGTGAGGTTTTTCCCATCGGAACAGGTCTGCATCGGCCGATCCAGTCCTTTGATGGGTTGATTAAAACGAGCCGAAAACCGCCGAACATAATCAGAAAAGTTCGTCAGCAGGATGTACTTGCCAAACTCTTCCAAAGCCGTTCCAGTGTAGCGGGGGAGCCAATTGCCAACGATGTCCTGTTTGGTGCGAAGTGCCATCAGGTAGAATCCCTTTCCTTATGAGGCGCCGTGTCCTGGGAAATTTTGATCCCGTGACCAGTGCCGGGGCTTATGTGCTATTATATTCTTGAAATCAATGCTGAGAAAACAGCAAGTTTAAGAGCCAGCCGCAGTCTCAGCTGCTCTGTGTGCCGACTCGATATGAGGAGTCTTTGTGAAAACAAATGCTGCCAAGTCTTCCAAGGGTTCGCGATCTTTTCCCTTTGGTGGGCCGAGTGAACATCTGGCGTTGGCTCGTGAAATTTCATGTCTTTACAAGAAGTTACTATACTCTGGCGGCATTGCCTTGCCGCTGCGGGTCTCCAGGGCTTTCCTGAAAGAACCCGGCATAGATCCGATCTGGTCCGAAAAACGCATCCTGGAACTCGTTGGTGATGTGGCCCTTTCGTGCCTCGATGGGCTGGGTCCTGTCTATGGCAAATTGGGTCAGATTGCCCTGAGCCGTCTCGATGAAGAGGGTCAGGAGCTTGCACAGAAGATGCAGCTGACCCGGCTCTATGGTGCATGGCCGGCCATTCCTTTTGAAACTGTGGAAGCCATTCTGGATACCGAGATTCCGGATTGGGCTCAGGAATTTGTCGTCGAACCCTATCCGCTCGGTGTCGCATCCATGGCCCAGGTCCACGCGGCCACGGATGAAGAGGGCCGTGAATGGGTGATCAAAGTCATCAAACCCGAATCACGCCGTCGTCTGGAAGAAACTCTCCAGGCCCTTGAGCAGATCGTGACGCTGACCTCGCCTTTGAAGCTGACGTCGGTCGGTGCCAAAACCATACGTGAACTTCAGGATTTGATCAAAAGCCTGCGCCGTGAGGTGCAGCTTGATCTTGAAAAGAAAAATCTCGATCGCATGCGGGAACGTCTCGATGCGAAAAAGCAGCAGGTTTTGCGCCTACCGAACACCTTCGATCGTTTCTGCACGCCGAACGTCATGGTGATGGAACGCTTCCGCGGTTCGTCCCTGGTCGATGTCGTGGAAGGTCGCGTGACTCTGAACGCTGAGCAGCGCAAAAAACTCGCGCGCCGTCTTCTGCAGGAACTTTTGGTGCAGGTTTTCGAGATCGGTCTTTTCCATGCCGATCCTCATGCCGGTAACCTTATGCTGCTTGAAGACGGCTCGGTTGGACTCTTCGATTGGGGTTTGACCGGCGAGCTGCGCGACACGGATCGTCGGCATATTTCCGGTATTCTGAAGGCCCTTCTGATGGCTGATATGCAAAGGCTCGTCGATGTTCTGATCAGTATCGGCGAAGAGCACGATGTGCAGTGCAGCCGGGCCGAAGTCGAAGCCGAGCTGCGCAAAGTCTCGACTCTGATTCAGGAGCACAAAGCCGCGGGCACGCAGGCTTCGATGGAAGAACTGCTGGAGGCCGCGCTGCGCGGTTCGGAGAATCTTGGGATTCCCGTGCCCGATGGGCTTTTGATGATGGCCAAGAGTCTTCTGACGATCGAAGGACTGGCGCGCGGCATCGACCCTGAAGTCTCGTTTGCGAGGGCCGCAGGGCCTGTGCTTCTGCGGGCCGCCCGTCCCAACCTCAAAGAGGTGATCGGCATGGGTCGCCGACTGCCCCATCTGGTGAAAAAAATATTTGCCAATGCATCGTGACGATCACGCCGCTTTTTTTCTGCTGATGATCCTTCTTGCCAGCCCGGTTCGCGCTGGCGAGGGGCCGCTGCTCACCCGCTCCGAAGCGGTTGGTCAACTCTTCCGACTGAATCCACCGCTGCAGAATCCCGAACTTTTGCCCGCAGGCCGCATCGACTTCGCCGCCTCGCGCACCTATGCCAACCTTTGGGCGCGTGATAAACGCTACGTGGTGGACGGCGAAATCGTCGACGATCAGGCGCGCTTTGCCATCGGCCTGGGGGCGAACCTTCAGGCGGCTTTTGGCTTCTCTTCCCGTCGCTTCGTGCAGGCCGACACCGATCAGATCGCCATCAGCTTTCATGATCTTTTCCGCATCGGCCAGGACGGTCGCCTGCAGACCGGCAAGCATCACACGCGCTTTGTCATTCCCGACTACAATCTTCAGTATAATCGCGACAACCTCGATCGCACCTTCAGCGAACAGGCGACTTTCGATCTGAGCTACGCGTTTCTCACAGCGGCGCGGCACGGCTGGGACCTGACCGCGACGGTTCTCGCCGCCTACGAAATGGCAAGCTTTTCCCCCTATTCCGCGGGTTCGGTGGATCGCGGCCTCATTCTGAGCGCGCTCTATCCCAGCTCGATCTTCAGATACTTTGCCAATTTGCGGCAGCTATTCTTTGATAAGCGTAAGGATGTGCGCGTCGGCACGCGTTCAGAAAATCGCGGCTTTGCCTTGGGCCTGATTTATCCGCTGCCAGAAACGCAGGAGCTTATTTTTCAATTCATGAATAATCAGCCGGTCTTTCGCGATCTGGGTCAGCTCAGCCGTAACTCATATGAATGGCAGCTCGGCTATCGCTATCGCTTTGAGGCTGTGACGCTGGAGGCGGCGGTGATCGAGAATATTTTCTGGCTTTATAACAGCCCGGACTGGGGTTTCAGTCTCGGGCTGCATGCACCCGTGAACTAAGGATCTGTTCCGCATAAACCCTTAGGGTTTCACCCAAAGGATCCCACCGGAAACTTTGCCCAGGTTATTGTTCCACTCATACGCATCCCAGATGGCAAGATAAAGTCGCGTTGTGCCCTGGGGTACGGTGAAGCCCTGCAGCTTGCCATTCCCATCCCGGCCATCGCCGATGAAAAAGATCTGGCCGAGCTGAGGCGCCAGCGTTTTGAAGTTGCGCAGGGGTGCCTCGCCAAAATCAAGCGTGCCAGGGGCTGCAGGGCGCTGTGCGGGCGTCCTGTCATCCAGGAATATTCCAACCAAACTGTTGATCGGTGCATTGATATTGGAAATATTATGCATGGTGCCGAGCGTATGCTGACCAGGTGCGGTGGGAATGCCATCGGCATCCGAAATCTGATCGGCGTTTGTTCCGTGCGCGATCGTTCCTTCCACACGGAAGTAAAGGTACCGCCCAGCTTCAAAACATTGCCGATCGGTTGGTGTGACAAGAATCGGCGAGTTTACAGGTGCGCGATCCACCGACGCTGGATAAGCTATCTCCGTTCCTTCGGGCATGCCCGCAAGGAAGGGGTTCGCGATGCCGGGTATCGCATAAAGCGTACTGCAGGCGACGGGCTCAGGATCTTTGACAACTGGAACCACAGGTGATGGAGGAATGGTGCTGACGGTCCCATTCTCATCCGAGACAGGGGGTTTGGAATCAATCGCGGCGTCGTCGCCATCGGCGCGGGCGATCGGTGCGGTTTCCACTGGGACATTGGGTTCCTGGAACTGATGACTGGAGCCACATGCAAGGCTCATGGCCATGGTCAAACCCAAAGAGATAGACGATAGACTTTTATGTGAAAGCATAAGCTCTCCCCTCCTGGAACAAGCTGTATAACGGGTCGTTACTTTCCCATTCGGCAGGATTTGCCGAGGATTGAGCGGGGCCTTCTGGGTGAAATTGATTAAGCAGGGTTTTTCTGCGAGCTTTTCGAAAATATAAAAAGCACAGAGACCTTAACTGGACGGCCAGGCCTTGGAGTCCTGATGAATTCTGCGCTATAACCGGCGCAATTCATACAAGACTCACTGGAGAATTTTCCATGCAAGCCATACGAAACTCGCTCTTCCTGGTCCTGAGTATTTTACCCAGCCCGTCCTTTGCCAGCATTGTTCCGATCACGAATGAAGTCGTAGCCACAAGTTTTCAAAGCGATGGCCGCTCCAATTTTGTGGAAGGCTATGTGCAGCTCAACAAGACCACGGGCACGATCAACCTCGTCCTGCAGCCACCAATGCCGCCCTGTCCTAGCGGGCAGTCGTGCACGGAAGTGATGCCGGCACCTTATGAGTATTTTCTGGAAGGCGTGAAGACCCGGGTGGATGAATGCGATGCCGTGATCTATGAGGCTCAGCAGAATCGTGAGCATGCCGTGCGGATTCTCCTGGTCGACAACACGCGCTACAACTATGAAAACTGCCCTACGTTCTTGCCTGTTCCCGAAACCGCCGTGCATGTTGAACAGATCATTTATGGTCCGTCCACTCAGGACGAGAAATCGGGATATTTCGCAGCGGAAGCTCTGACCCCAGTCCGTTATTGATGTTCATGCCTTTGCTCTCATCATTCCTCCCAACTTTGCGTGCTGCGATTTTCGCTTGATAATAACAGTTAACAAAGGCGATAACCAGCACATCCCTGCATTCACAGGTCCCGTTCTTTTTAATTTCACGTCTTCACCATTCATGATGCGCGGCCTCGGCCGCCAGGAGAATTGTCATGCGAAAAAAAATCAAAGGCCTCTCGTGGCTTGCCGCTCTGATTTTCAGCCTGCCGTCCGCGCAAGCGCAGGATGCGGCCCAACCCGGACCACTGGGGGCTGGCACCCATCTCTATTTGCGCTGCAACAGCACGAGCTGGGATGTGAATGAAGTATCCCGTCTGAAACCTTCACCCGAGAAAGATTTTCTGCGGGAACTCACATTCGAAGTCAAAGAATCCTGGATGACGGAATCGGGGGATGATTGCGTGATCACCGAGACGCCTCAGCTGGATGCGTGGGGAGACTGGCAGAAATACTATGGAGGCCAGCTGTCCTTTCTGCGTGTGCCGGAGAGCGCCCGCATTCGCGTGGCCAGCGAGCCCCAGGAGAATCTGAATTTCCGACTGCGCTTCCCCTCGCTGGGTCGCTATCGTTTTACACTCAACACGCGTGATGGTTATTTTTCCGTTCGCAAGGATGCCGTGGCCCAGCCGGGTGATGTCGCCTGGACTTTGCCTGGCAACATGCTGACTGATACCCAGGGGCACCTCTTTCTTTCCAATTATTATCCGCAGAACTCGATCTCGCTCGTGAACGGAGCGACAGGACTGCCTGACTGGACCTATACGGCCGAGAGTTACATTTCCTTTTATGGCAACTGCTCGACGGATGATGCCGTCTTCGTGAGCCTGACCGGGCGCGTGGCGGCGCTGTCTTTGAAAACCGGACGCGAGATCTGGAGCACCAATCTGAATGGAGCCCTGAAGGATTCCTATGGTTATCTGAACTGCTATCCCGGCCACGATCAAATCTATCTGAGCTACGGTGCCGATCGCACGACGCTGGTCAGCTTGAAGCGTTCCAACGGCCAGGCGCTCTGGTCATGGACGGCGCCCGCATTTGCAGGCATCATGGGCGTCGACAGCCAGCGGGTCTTTGTCAGCAGTTATGTCGATGCGAAGTCCTCGTTGAAGGCGCTGCATAAGATCAACGGCGTCGAACTTTGGCAGGCTGATCCCGGTACCGGCTATCATACTCTGACCGATGACGGCTCGCTCTTCTGGGTGAGCGGATCCCAGCTGACGGCTGTTTCCCCTGGTACGGGCGAAGCCCTTTGGACCTATAACGGTTGGCAGGATGATTCGATCTGGTTGACCTTTGAACAGAATGGACTCTTCGTTCATGAAAAATCCCGCATCAGCTCCGTCGGGAAAAAAAGCGGACGTGTGCTCTGGACCTATGATTACAGCAGTTTCGCGGCGCAATTCCCTTACACTCAGGTCCTGAAGGCAGGCGTCGTCCTGGTGCGTGCGAACGATTACAACGCAGGTGTCAGCCGGCAGATCGCCTTGAACAGCTGGACGGGCAAGGTGCTCTGGGAGCGTGAGGAAGGCGGGGCCAATAGTTATGTGAGTGAAGATAATATTTCCGGCACCTGGATTATCAGCGGCAAAAGCATCAAGGCCCTCGATCCCTGGACCGGGGCCGTGCGCTGGGTCTATACGCTGGATTCCGAAGAGCCCTTTGAAAACATCATGACGGTTCTGGAGCAGGACAACGCCACGGCTTATGTGTCCTATGGTTTCACGGGCAGCAAATATCCGCCGATGGGTGTTTTGGCCCTTGATATGAAAAATGGTCAGCTGAAGTGGAAGACCTGGCTGGAATCCTCCCTTTACCGCGTGGGCGGGGATAGCCGCACTCTGATTTTGAATGCGGGTTATTACGGTTCCACCAAGGCTCTGCGCAAGTAATTATTCGGCTTCGAAGAGAACGGTCACCTGCTGCCGCACGACCACTTCTCCAGGAGCCAGCGTGGGTTCTCCGCTGCTGCTCCGGGCCGCGCTTTCCATCATCATCGTCTTCATGATGGGAAGCGGTCCGGGACTCTGCACGCCTTCCGCTATGCTCCGCGGCCGCCCCAATTTCAATCCCATCTCCCGGGCCATGGCTTCCGCTTTGGCTTTGGCATCCTTCAGAGCAGCAGTCCTGGCTTCGCCTTCCAGCTTCGGTTGGGCAGAACTTTTGAATTGAAGGCTATGAAGATTATTGGCGCCACTGTTGAAAATGGCGGTCATCAGCTCTTCATATTTTTTAATGTCGCGCAGAAGGATGCGCACATCACGTCGGGCGTTATAGGTGATCACCGGCCGTGCGGGTTTCCCGCCGGGATTGTAGGCGCCTTCCTGGATCGGCTGCACGCGCACGTAGTCGGACTGAACGTCTTTCGGCTCGATTTTAAAGTCTTTGGCGATTGCCAGAATGCGGCGCATGGCCTCATCACTTTTCGCCTTGGCGGCTTCCACCTTGGCCTCGGTGACATCAATGCCGACAATGAATTCCACCTGATCCGGCGTTCCCGTGGATTCGCCATCCCCGGTCACGAGTATGGTGCGGTCATCATCCTTGGCTTGAAGGGAGAGAGGGGAAAGAAGTCCGATCACAAGAGCCGTGCAGCGGGCAAAAACAGGGAACTTAAGCGGCATAAGAAACCTCCTGCAAAGGATCGTTCGCAGGTCATCTTGCTGCCTCGGGGCGTTCCCGTCAAGGTCCGCCCTTGGGAAGTCCCTGTAAAGTCCTTCAGGGCTTCGGTTTGTGAAGCGCGGCAATGGGTATGGGCATGTCGGCTTCGCGGCGCTGGCGAAAATGAGCCTCAAGCTTGACGAGGGCCGCCTTACGGTCGCCGGCATTGGTGAATTTCTTCACCTCATCCAGCGCACAGGCGATGGCATCTTCCGGAATCGGCATGTTCGTCGGATCCAGACCAAAGGATTCGAGCTGCTCCTCCACGAGGCGGGTCAGCCGATAGTGTTCCTTGTCGCGAAAATCAATGTGAATGACGCTCATGCAATTCGTCCGTTTCCTCAAAAGAGTCCAAATACTCCATGAATGCCGATAAGGGGATCGGCTCCATTCCTCACAAAGTCAAATTTTGCGAAGCGGTACTGATGTCAAAAGGCTGGTGATTGAGCTTTCAAATCAGGCTTCTATCGCTGTGGTTCGGCTGTGCCCATGGGCCAGCATGGTGTCGAGCCGAGCCTCAAGTTCCATCAGCTCATCGGCGAGCTTTTTTTGATAAACATGCACGTCCTCTTCCGTGACCCGGTGAGGAATCAGCATGGGCTGGCCATAGAGCACGACGATTTCCGTAAAAGGCTTGGGCACGCGGAAGTGGTCCCAGCTTTTCACCAGGGTCCAGGTGCGGCGGCCGCGGCTGGCGGTCGGCAGAATGGGAACGCCGGTGCGGGAAGCCAGTGCGATGACGCCACCCTTCACCTCGTGCCTCGGCCCACGCGGACCATCCACCGTAATGCCGACTTCGTAGCCTTCCTTGGTCAATTTTATGAGCTGACGCAAAGCCTCAAGCCCGCCGCGGGATGATGAACCGCGCGCGGAATGGATGCCAAATTTTTTCGCGACGAAGGCGATGACCTCGCCATCAAAAGACCGGCTGACGAGAATCGCAAGACGCCGCCAGGTGTGGGCCATAACTGTGGACAGCGCGTTCTGATGCCAGCAGGCATAGGCCAGGGTCTTTTTCTCATTCATCTGGCTCGCCTGATCCCGAAGTTCGGGATTTAAACGGGTATAGCGATAGCTGAGCTGAAAAAGGCCCACAAGCCCATAAGCCAGCCAGCAGATGAATTTTTGTTTGCGTGTAAAAGCCAAAGGGCATCTCCCTGGGGAATCAAAACCGACAAAAGGACCTTTCTACCCTGCCCCGGTCCGGGGAGCAAGCAGGCTTTTGACGTTTTCAACCCTTTGAAATAACTGGCCGATAAAATTTATCTTAAGATCTTATCCCAAACTGCCGATCTATGAAACCTAGGTTGTTCCTTTTTAGAGGTGGAACATGCGTCTGACTTCTCATGCATTGCTTTGTGTCGGTCTGGCTCTTGGATTTGTAGGCTGTCGCGCGTCCTTCCAGGACATCCAAAAACAGGGTTTGCTCTCCAGTGGTGATGATCTGGGAGCCAAGGGTGATGATGGCAAGAAAGCCAACCCGGACTACCCCACGCTTGAAAATACCAAAGAGTTGCCGCCCGAGGACAGCGAGTCCTATGGCTGCGACGGCATCGTGATTATTCATGAGAAAGGCAAGGATAAGAACCTCGATGGTATCCTGCAGCCTACGGAAGTCACCGATATCAAAACGGAATGTAAGCCCAAGACGCCAGGCGGCAAAGATCCCGGCGGCAAGGATCCAGGAACACCCAACAATCCTCCGCAGTGCCCGAACCAGAGCGGCGGCAAGGACGGCAAGTGCCCTGATTATCCGGATCAAAACGATCCCAATCAGAACGATCCCAGCCAGTCTGGAAAAAAGTAAGCGATTTCGCGCAAATCTAAAAGATTTTGTATAATCAGAGGTGGTCCATGACCACCTCTGTTTATTTTCAGAGTCGAACCTCAATCACAAGGAGGTGAGAGGTGAAGGCTTTCCGCCTTATTTTAGGTTTTTGCCTGATCGCGCCGGCGTCAATGAGTTTCGCCAACATCACAGGCAGTGACCTGCAGAACTTCAATGCCACCACCAACGGCCTTGATTTTGTGACGGTTCAATCGTCGGAGACACTCGGGAAGGGGATCTTTAACCTGGGTCTCTTCACCAACTACGCGGTCAATACCCTGCCGCGTTACGAGGATGCGAGCGGTCGGGACGCCGACGTCAACGATTCCATCATCGCCGCGGACATCAACTTCGGGATGGGGGTCGCCAGTTTCTGGGATATCGGAATCAGCATTCCCTCGGTGATTTACCAGAATGTGAACTTCGATGGGGATCGCGGCCAGTTCGATAAGAACGGGGTCACCGAGATCCGCGCCAACAGCAAATGGCGTCTTTACGGGGATCAGGATGGGGGCATTGCCTTTATTTTGGGCACGAACGTGAACGTGACCGAAAACAATCCCTATACCGGATCGGGCAGCGGACCGACCATGAACTTTGAATTCGCATTCGACACCACCTTCAATAAGATCGCCGTGGGCGCGAATGTCGGCTATCGGAAACGCTCCCCTGGAGACAAGGTGGACGGTTTCCCGATCGAGCCTCTTCAGGATCAGTACATCGGATCCTTGGCCACGAGCTACCTCTTTACCTCGCTCGATACCAAGCTGATCTTCGAATTCTATGCGGGCATCCCCACCAAAAAAACCGATACCGTCAAATCCCGTTCGGCTTCGGCTGCGGAAATGCTGCTCGGCATCAAGCATGATATCACCGATGCCTTGGCCTTCCATGCCGGTGCGGGAACGGAAGCCGGCAACGGCACCTCGTCCGCTGACTGGCGTGTTTATACGGGGATCAACTATGTCTTCGGTGGCGAGGGTGATAAGAAGGAGCCGCAGATCGTGGCGCCTCCGAAACCCAAGGCGCCCGGACCGCAGCCGATGATACCGAAGTTCGTGCAGACGCCGGATGCAGGACCTGCCGAGCCCGCGGGTGAAGGGGATGAAGTCTTCGTTCTGCGCGGTATCAACTTCGTCTTCGATTCGGCGAGTCGCGTTCTGCCCGGAACCCGGGAAATCCTGACCAATCTGGGCCAGCATCTGAAGAAGAATGCGGTCGAGAAAGTCATCATCGAAGGTCATACCGATTCGGTGGGTCAGGAGAAGTATAACTATGAACTCGGCCTGCAAAGGGCCAAGGTCATCCGTGAATACATCGTGCGTTCGGAAAAACTCGATCCGAGTCGCGTGGAAGCCCGATCCTACGGGGAAACAAGGCCGGTGGCGGATAACGGCAACTTCCAGGGTCGCCAGCTGAACCGCCGCGTGGTCTTCCGCATCATCTATAAGAAATAAGCGGATCAAGCTGAAAATAACAAAAGCCTGTCGTCATCCGACAGGCTTTTCTTTTTTTATCTTTAAAGAGTCTTACTGAATTTCAACGCGACGGTTCTGGGCGTGCTCTTCTTCGGTCGAACCCGACTGGGCCAGCTGAGGAGCGCCGATGCTCATCTGCCTGGATTTCACACCCATTTTCATAAGGGCGGCTTTCACAGCCTTCGCACGCTTGTTGGCGAGGCGACGGTTGAAGGCGGTGCTGCCGCGGTTATCACAGTGACCCACCAGAACAACTTTCATCGAACGATCGGCTTTCAGTTTCGCAGCGATGTCTTTCAGCTGCTCACGATATTCGCGGCTCACTTTCGCGCTGGCCTTGGCAAAGTAAACCGAGCCGCTGGCGGGAGCGCCCAGGCCGGCATCAAGGCCCATGTCAGAAGCCATGGGAGCTTCAGGAGCAGGGATATCGCTCATGGCGGGAGCGCCTGTTGTGTCGACAGGATCGACAGGTGTCGCCGGACTTCCGTCACCATTCAGCTGAACCTGGCTGGGGTCGGTGAAGTCCGAACCGCTGGCTTCGGCAATGGCTTTCTCTTTTTCGATATCGGCTTCAGTTTTCTCGGTATTTTCGGTGACAGAGCCGGTGTTTTCGGCGTCGGTCGGCGCGTCGGCCGGGGCTTCCTCACCCACAGGCTGAATGCTTTCTTCGGTCGTTGTTTCCTGAGACGAGCAGGCGACTTGCAGACTGAAAAGAGCGGATACGATCAAAGCAGCAAGGGGACGGGTGCGCATGAGCATGGAAGTTCTCCTGTTTCGAATCAGTTGCCGTATATGTCAGGTCAATAGGATCTTCAGGATCGGAGTGCTTTGTTGGCACTGCCAGTAAGGTTTGCAAAAGCTAGTCCAAACAGGCGTAAATGTCAATATGGCATTTCAAAAATAATTCCAGGGGTTGCGCACCTTGAGTTAAGTTTTATGCTTTAATAAAAACAGTGACTTATAAGAAAGTATTCAAGCTCTGGAAAAAGTTTCAGGATCCGAAATGACCGCAGCCGAAAAGATTGGAAAGGGATTGCAACCATAGTGGTCATTCGACTCGGGAGTCCGTGCGATGAGAAAGCCTTTGATATCTTTGAGCCTTTTGGTTTTTTCGCTGCAAGCCTGCTCCGGCAAGCCGGCAGGATTTCAGGGTGATACGGCGAGCGTGTCGGGGACCGCTGAATCGGATGACGCCACGGGTCGCGATTTCGGCAATCGCGACAGCGGGAGCGACGATGCGACAGCTGCCATGCCTGTGCAAACAGACGATGGCGAAATTATAGAGACCGACAGCATCGAGATGGACAACAGCGTGATCTATGAAGGCACGGATGCAACCGTTGCCGTTCCTTCGGATTCGGCGACGCCTCCTGGAACGGGAGCGCCAGCCTCGACTCCATCCGCACCAACAACGCCGCCGGCAGCGCCTCTGCCTTTGACCTTGGTCATAACCGTGCCTTCGACATCCCTGCGTGCGGGCAGTGCTCCCATGCAGGCCACGGCTAAACTTTCAGGACAGACCACGCCTGCGAATGTCACCTGGTCGGTGCGATCGAGTGGAACGGCGAGTGCCGGCAGCATCAGTGAAACAGGGCTCTATACAGCGCCTGCCAACGGCGGCGGCTATGACATTATCATTTCCGCGGCGTTGAACGACGATCCAAGCATCACGGCGAGCGTCACGATCAAACTCATTGCCAACGAACAGATCTTTGTCGGCTGTCAGCAGGGTTCGGAATTCTTCCCGATCACTGCGGATGTCTATCAGCTGCCTGTGAATACCACGAAATTACCGGATTTCAGTGCGCTTGGGACACGTTTGACCAAGGTCTGCATGGATCAATACAATGTCGCCCCGCGCGACTGGTCCACCGGCTTTCCGGGTGTAACGAATCTCTTCGAATGGTTTGCCCTTCATACCACCACGAACGTCGTCGTGCCGATGGATGGCACCTATAGCTTCAAATTGAATTCTGATGATGGAGCCAAACTCTATATAGATGGCAAACTCGTTATTGATAACGACGGTCAGCATGCACCGACAGCCAAGGAAGCGACGGTTACGCTGACAGCTGGACAGCATGCCCTCAGCATCGATTACTTCCAGGGTCCACGTTATCAGATCGCACTTGAGCTTTACTGGAAGACGCCGGGAGCGTCTTCGTATGTCTATGTACCGAAAGCCTCATTCAAGTAAAGTGTGTTTCAAAGAAAAACCTTTAGGGGGCCGGCTGCAGAAGGCAGCCGGCCTTTCCTCTTCAGTCGGGAAACTGGGCCTTCTTTCGCTGCATCGCCGCTTCCACGGCCATCTTCAAATCGAGCGACATGAGCATACCTGCATTCCAGGTCGCAACATAATCGAGGCCCTCGGCCACGGAATGATCTCGGCTGTAATTCAGGATCTGCTTGGTCCCGCGCACGGCCAGAGGCGATTTTTCAGCGATCAAGGCCGCCTGCTCCCGCGCCAGGGCCAGGAGGGCCGGGACATCCGAGGTCACTTCATTGATAAGACCGGCACGCTGGGCCTCGACCGCATGGAAAAGTTTGCCGGTCAAAGCCCATTCCCGGGCTCGACCTTCGCCGACGATTTTCGGCAGACGCTGAAGCGTGCCGATATCAGCCACTATGCCCAGATCCACTTCCTTGACGGAAAAACTGGCATCTTCGGATGCATGACGGATATCGCAGGCGCTGATGAGGTCAATGCCACCGCCGAAGCAAACGCCCTGTACGGCGGCGATCACGGGCTTGCGACAGCTTTCGATGCGGGTAAAGCTTGCCTGCAGGGAACAAATGATCGCTCGAAGTTTTTCCTGGCGGCGACCTTCCGGAAGGCTTTCGATGCGCTGGGCTATACTCAGCACAAATTCAAAGTCAATGCCGCTCGAGAAACGGGGCCCTTCACTGCGCAGGATGACGGCTCTGACCTCGGGTGTTTCATCGGCCCAGCGAAAGGCAGCCTCCAGTTCGTACCACATTTTTTCATGCAGAGCGTTCGCCTTGTCGGGGCGATTCAGGCTGACTTCGGCGACCTTGTTCGCAAGGGAGACCTTCAGGAACTCAAAATCAGGCATGGAAAATCCTCGCAACTCATGGTGATATACCAGGGGTATTCCCGTTTTTTGATCAGGAGTCTTTATGTGCATTATTTGTCTGGAATTCAATAGAAAGAAGGATCTTGAGGATGCCCGTCTCATGGTCGAAGCGGCCCGACGCGAAGTCAGTAGTATTCCCGAGGATCATTTGAAACGCGTGGAAGAGGAGCTGAAAAAGCGTCAGCCCGATGCCACGGAGCCATTGAAGGTTCCGTAAATTTTTGTCTTAGCTGGCCTCGCCCAGCGTCTCCTGCGCCTTGATAAAGTGCGTGGACGCCAGCATAAGGTGGATGGAAAAGCTGGCGAAGCCTGCCAGCTCTTCATGCACGCGAAGCTGGATCTGACCGCCATTGTTTTCCAGGTAACGGCGCACGGCATCCATCCCGACTCCACGCCCGGATACTTCCGTCAAAGACTGCGCTGTGCTCAAGCCCGAGATGAAAATCAAATCCGCCACCTTCTGCAGTGATTTCAATCCCTCCGCATCCAGCAGATGATCCCGCTGGGCTTTTTCCCGCAGCTTTTTCATGTTCAGGCCGCGTCCATCATCGCGATACTCGATGGACAGAAGATCGCCCTTTTGCTGCAGGCGCACATCAATGCGCCCGGTCGGACGCTTGCCCACGGCCACGCGCTCGGCGGCAGTCTCGATGCCGTGATCCAGGGAATTGCGGATGATGTGAACAAAGACATTGGCCAGGAGTTCATGCGCGCTTTGCTTGAGTTTGAAGCCGCGGGCCTCGACGTTGATGATGGGGATCTCTTTGCCTAAATCCCGCGCGACGCGATGAACGCTGCTCAGAATATCCAAGAAGACATCGGAGGCTTCGCTGAAGCAGAGGTCCTCGATCCTTTGAATGGTATCGCGAAGCTTCAGCGCATCATGGGGTTCCAGGCGCGAGACCTGAATGGACCGCAGCGTGCGGTTCTCATGCTCCAGGGCCTCGCGGCTGATCGAGACTTCGGTGCTGTTGGCGACGGTACGGCCCAGCTTCTCATGATTCAGTTTCACATAGTAGTCAAAAACGGCCTTCACGTCCAGCATGCTCTCCAGGAGGTTCTGCTGATGCCACTGCAGCTCAGGATCACGCAGCAAGGCCGAATACACCTGCTCCACTTCATGAAGGAGCGAGGTCATTTTATAGAAACCCAGCGTCCGCGCCGCGCCTTTCATCGTGTGCATGTTCACGAAAATAATCTTGACGATCTCTGGATCCTTCCTGGTGTTCTGGCGGATCAGGCGATCATTCTCGGCCAGGAACTGCATCGAGGTGACGACGAAGCCCTGGAATTTATCCGGACTCACGTTGACCAGCTCGATAATGTATTCCAGCTCGCGCTGATGTTCGAGCCGCTGGGCTTCGGCCTGCTTCAGGCTGGTGATATCGCGCAGCACGAGCAGGACTCGGGCCACGCAGTTATTCTTGTCGGTGATCGGACTCCAGATGCACTGCAGATCATGCCGCTGGCCGTCATAGGCAATGGCCACCTCTTCGGGCAGATGCGCGGCGTTGCTTTCAAAACTGATGACGTCGTCGTCAAAGCAGGCGAGCAGACTTTGATGCATGGTGTCTTTCAGGTCCACGCTCAAATTGGAGGAACCAAAAATCGCCGTGACATAATCCTGGCCCGCGGGTTCCTTCACGCCGATGATCGACGGAAGCTGCACGGAATAGTTCGGGAGTATGCGTCCTCGGGAATCGATCGAGCAGATGCCGAGCGGAATGTTATCGAGCATACCCTGGATATCGCGCGTTTTCTTATCCACCTCCTCTTCCAGATGGGCGGAAAGGACCTGGGCGGTGCGGAAGGCCCTTGCAAAAAGCTTGGCCACCACCTGGCCCTGAAAGAAGATGAAGGCGGAGAGTCCATAGTTGGTGAGATAGAAAGGCGACTCGATGATGTTCAGGCCGCAGAGGATGTCATAGGTGACGGTGGAGAGAAACACCAGGGCTCCACAGAGCATCAGGCGTGCGCCTGTCATCTTCAAGCGTATCGCTTTGAAAAGGAGCGCCATCGTGATGACGGCTGAAACGAGCGCGAAGAGATCCAGGGGAATGATCAGATGGGGCAGAAGGCGCGTATCAAAAACCATGGCCGTCAGGGCGAAGAGCAGCGCGGCGCCCATGAAGACCTGCGATTTCCGGCGCCAGTACTCCTGATTCCCGAAGTTGGCGATGGCGAAGTTCGCAAAGCACACGCAGGAGATGGGAACAAAGCCCAGCTCCATGATGCGCAGGGCGCGGTGCAAGAGAACCGACGATTCCGGGAAGATGATCGAGAGATTCAGCGCACTGACGGCAAAGAAGCGAAGCAGCGCGAAAAAGCAGTAGCCTGCCAGCCAGAGGTTGGAAGGGTCCTCGGTTCGATTCAAAAAGAGGGCGAGGTTATAGATGGCCAGAATCGTGATGATGCCAAAGGCGAAGTTTTCCTGGACGATCTCCAGCAGCCATGAGCGGTGCATCACCTCATAGGAGCCGATGATCGGCCGGCGCCAGATCATGCCTTCCTTGTAGTGATAGTTGGCCGCATTCACCAGGATCCAGTAATCACCCGTCGCCGGAATTGTGAAATGCCCCAGGGGATCGGCGACGGCGGGAATGGTGCTGGCCTCGTCCTTGCCGGCTCGACCCACTTTCAAAACACTTTGAATTTTGCCCTGGCCGTCGCTGGGAATAATATAAACTTCCGCCGAAGTATCCGCGCGCAGGCGCAGACCATAGTCGCCTTCGGGAATACCGCGCAGCTGAAGGGCGAAGGCCACGCTGTCATGCGATGCGACGCTGCGATCACCAATTGTCAGCTTCGAGAAATGCGTTTGAATGGGTGCGAGGCTCCAGCCCAGCGTCTGCCATTCCTTTTGAAAGACCTCGGGATCCTGGATCGTTGGCAGAACCATGAAGTCCTGCTCCAGATCGCGCGGCTTTAAATCCCAGGCGCTCAATTCCAAAAAGGGTGGAGTTCGATCTTCGGCCCTGACAGGCGAGAGGGACAGAAGCATAAGGATGGAAAGCAGGATAGTACGCAAAGCCAAACCCCTTGAAAAGATATCACCCCAAGGGGATCGGCAGCTGCGGCATGAAAATAAGAGCTTTCCCATCCTTTTCGATAAAGTATGGATCGACTAGGCGGCCAGATAAAAGAGTACACCCAGATAGTGACAGGCCGAGCCGCCCAGCACGAAAAGATGCCAGATCGCATGGCTGAAAGGCAGGCTGCGCCATAGGTAGAAGATGGTGCCGATGCTATAGCTGATACCGCCCGAGACCAGCCATGTCAGTTCTTCTTTGGGCAGTGCGCGCAGAAAGTCGATATGAAAGATCACCAGCCAGCCCATTAATAGATACATAAGAGTCGAAACAAAGCGAAAGCGACCCACCAGGAAAAACTTGGCGATGATGCCCGCGGTGGCCATGATCCATACGGTGATCGCAATGCTCTGCCCTTCGCCATCACGCCCGATCAGGCAGAAAGGTGTGTAGGTGCCGGCTATCAGAAGAAAGATGGCGGCATGGTCACAGTACTTCAGCCAGCGCTTGAGTTTCGGCGACTTCGCCGCGTGATAGAGCGTGGATGCCAGATAAAGAGCGACCAACGAGCAGCCAAAGACCGCAAGAATCAGCGCCTTGCTCAAGGTCAAGGGCTCAGGATGCCAGGTGAACAGAAGAATGAAGCCGAGGATGCTGAGCAAAAGGCCCAGCCCATGACTGATTGTATTCCAGCTTTCTTCAGCTGGCGAAACCAAGTGGGTGGTTTTAGGGGATGACACCTTGCAAACTCCTCAATGCGTTGAATTTGCGGATCATGCCGCATTCCAAGTTATTGTAGGCCTTCTTCTCGCTCTCTGCTGTCATAGTTTGGTCATGGATGGGAGCGGATGAAGCGGTATGTTGGAAAATTTGCGGCATATGCTTCAGTTTTTGCCGCAATACGGTTTCCTGAAACAAAGCCTCGAAGACGGAGCCGCGACAGGGAGGCTTTTGAGATTTCGGTACGGTCCTTGCTCAATGGAAAGTAAGTTCAGCTGATTATCTGCTAAGACATTTTGGAGAAGATTATGAAACACCTCATTCTTTTGCTCGGCCTGGGTTTAAACGTTGCTGCTGCGGCTCATGCTGCTCAGAATCAACAGTCTCCGAATCCCATTGAAGTTCCCGCTGAGATCGAGAGAATCTTTATCCCGCAGGGCTTCGATGATAACGATAACGTGGAGGTCGTCCTTCACGGGAACTTCCCCAACACCTGCTACCAGGTGGGAAATGCGGAAGCCAAAGTCGATGCCGCATCCCGTACGGTCACAGTCTCGGCGACCAGTTTGAAATATCCTGGCACCTTCTGCATTCAGAGTATCACGCCCTTCATCCAGACTGTGAAACTCGGCATTATCCCCGAAGGCGACTATCAGGTGATCTATTCGAAAGACCAGCAGGTGCGCAGCAGTCTGCAGGTCACGCGCCGTAAAACGGAATCCCCGGATGACTATCTTTATGCCACCGTGGAAAACGCCTATATCGACGTGAATAGCGAAAGCGGCAAGCAGGCTCTCAAGATGCAGGGTCACTTCCCCTTCTTCTTCATCGGCTGCATGGTGCTGAAAGACGTTCGTGTTCTGAAAAGCCCCACCGATGTCCTGGTCGTCCAACCGATCGCCGAAATCGTGGAAGATGAAGCGGTATGTGCCAGCCAGCCCGAAGATCGTGCCTTCGAATACACCAGCGGACTCGCCGAACCTTTCAAAGGGGAAGGCCTCCTGCATGTGCGCACGCTCCATGGGAACTCGCTCAACCGCTACATAAATATTCAGTAATAAGTCCCCCATTCAGGGAGGGTCATTCGACCCTCCCTTTCTTGCGTCAAATGCCCCAAACTGCTGTAAATAATCACGCACCTCGACCTATCTCCATCTCCAACTATCTAAAATTAAAGATAAAAAAGGCATGGGTATTGGCTGGTATGTTTCTTGTTAAAGGGAAGATTGTGAATAGGAGCACACAACGCCATGTCCACGAACCCCAAAGCCAAACTGCCCCGTAATGCCCTCAATGGAACCCGCGTCCTCATTATTGATGACGAGGAAATGCTCGCCTGGAGTATTGAAACGGAATTGAAAGCCAACGGTGCTGATGTTCTGTCCTGCAACTCCTTGCGTACGGCTCTGGAAAATTTTCAAGGCTTCAGTCCGGATCTCGCCATCTGCGATCTGCGGCTTCCGGATGGCAGCGGCATGGAGCTCTTAAAGAAATGGCGGGTTGAAAAGCCGGATATGCCCATCATTCTCATCACCGCGCACGGAGCGGTGGAATCCGCGGTCGATGCGCTGCGTTTTGGAGCCTTCGATTACCTGCAAAAACCTTTCGATATGAAGGCGCTGGTGGCCGCCGCCAACCGCGGTGCGGAACTTTCTTCTTTGCGGCAGAAGGTCAGCCAACTGACCGGCCATGAGGTGGCCCGTGAACCGATCCGCATGATCGGGGATTCGCCGGCCATGAAACGCATCAGGGAGCAGCTGGAACGCGTGGCCAGATCCCGCTCCAGCACTGTCCTGATCCTGGGTGAGAGCGGAACGGGCAAGGAACTCGCAGCCCGCGCTATTCATGAATGGTCCGAGCGCGCCAATAGCCCCTTTGTCGAAATCAACTGCGCGAGCATTCCGGAAAGCCTTCTGGAAAGTGAACTCTTCGGTTATGAAAAAGGGGCCTTCACCGATGCCCGCGATCGCAAGCTCGGTCTCTTCGAGTTGGCCCAGAACGGAACCATCTTCCTGGATGAAATCGGTGAAATGCCGATGAAGCTGCAGACCAAGCTTCTCCGCGCGCTGGAATATCGGCGCTTCAAAAGACTCGGCGGAACCAAGGACATCAGCTTCTCGGCCCGCATCGTGGCGGCCACCAACCGGAATCTTCTGGAAGAAATCCAAAATAAAAATTTCCGCAGCGATCTTTACTATCGACTGTCGGCCTTGCCCGTTTACCTTCCGCCCCTTCGCGAAAGAATGGAAGATCTGGACGCCCTCGCAGATTTCTTTGTGCAGCGCGTGGCCGGGGAACTCGGTGCCGAGACTCCGCGCTTGACCGCAGCGGCGCGGGAGAAACTGCGTTCGCATGCATGGCCCGGCAATATGCGGGAACTGAAAAACGTGCTGGAGCGCGCCATCGTTTTCTATGGCACGCCCGAATTGGAATCACAGCAGATTGAACTCGATACCTATATCGAGCCGAGTCCCACGCCTTCCCTTCAGGCGCAATCCCCGATCGCGATCAACGGGGCCCAGGGCCGTTCGAATTATTCCGCGCAGCATCCTATGATCCTGCCGGAAAAAGGCATCAACCTGGAAGATCTGGAACGCGACCTGCTGCTGCAGGCCATGGAACAGACTCATAATAATCAAACGAAGGCCGCTGACCTCCTGGGCATCTCGCGACACACATTCCGCTATCGTTTGGAAAAGCACGGCATCATCAAACCCTGACGAACGGATTTAAAGCGTTCGCCAGATGGTGACAAGACCAGCCAGAGCCAGAAGACCCCGACCGGCGAGCATGAAGGCTCGGGTCGGGACGATCTTGGCCATGACTGCTGGCATGGTGGCTGTTGTCAGCATAACGGGCAAAGTCCCGAGAAAGAAGGCCAGCATGGTCAGGCCACCGGCCACAGGATGCCCGGTGCCAGCACTGGCCAGCAAAAGAGGATGCAGGGTCATGCAGGGCATGAAGATGGTCACGAGGCCCAAAACGAAGGCCTGCAGACTCGCGGAACGCGTCGGAAGAAATTTTCGCAGACCTGGCATCCAGAGTGGGGCAAGATTGGGTGTGAAACGTTGCCAGGGGATAAAAGGAAAGAGGGCCCAGATGATGAGCCAGAGTCCAGCAAGCCGGGTCAGGATCTGCCCCCAGGCCAGGGATCTTTGCGCGATCTGCGCGGAGAATGCGCCCAGGATAAGGCCAGCACCGACGTATGACAGGCAGCGGCCAAGGTTATAGAGCAGGCTCGCCGTCCACGAAGGACGATCACGGCGGGCAAGGATGGAGCAAGCCAGGGGGCCACACATCCCGGCACAATGCCAGGAGACGAGGAAGCTGTAGGAAAAGATCGCGGCAAAGCCCGCCAGCTGCAGTGGATCCACGGACGATAACGAAAACGTATTCATCATATGATGGTGATGTTCATGACCCAGATGTTCCAGACCCATACTCTTACTCCTGTGGCCGATGCGGTGCCCACGCAACGCACCTGTCGCCACTGTCAAAGCAAACTTGATGCACAGCTGGCGGATGAATTCTGCTGTCACGGCTGCCGCTCTGCTTATGAACTCATCGAAAGTTTTGAGTTAAAGCGTTTTTACGAAATTGTACAGGAAAACCGTGACACCCTCAGACCCGCTGGTCCGCAAAAGCTGGATTATCGCCTCTTCGATGCTGCGGAATTCCAGGAAGGCTTTGTCGAAAAGAGCAAAGCCGGGCAGCAAACCGCGCACTTTTATTTGGAAAACATGAGCTGCTATGCCTGCGTGTGGGTCTGTGAGCAGGTGACCAAACAGATCGACCCCGAGGCCAGCCTGTCCATTAATCTTTCCAGCGGCGAGGCGACCCTCGATTTCAAGGCTTCCAAGGTGGCTTTGTCGGAATTTTTGTCCCGCTTTGAAACCATGGGCTTTCCCGTCAGTCCCAACAGCGATTATCAGCAGGATGAAAAGCAGGAGATCGCCCGCATCGGCGTGGCGCTTTTCTGCGTGATGAACATCATGATGCTGGCGTTCCCTGAATATCTGGGCGCAGAATCCCTCGAAAATCATTTCCGCGATCTTTTCCGCTGGATATCCACGGTCCTGGCCGCGCTCAGCGTTTTCTATTCGGGCTGGCCTTTCATTCGCGGCGCCCTGACGAGTCTACGCCGCGGGCAGCTGCATCTGGATCTGCCCATTGGCCTTGCGATCGTAGTCTGCTTTTTCTATAGCCTCGTTCACACCTGGCAGGGGCACCCGCATGTTTATTACGATTCAACGGCGGCGGTGGTGGCCCTTCTCCTCATTGGTCGCTGGGCCCAGGGCAAGGCTCTGCGCCGCATCATGCGGGAAAAATCCAAGTACTTCGCAAGCGAAGCCCGCTTTGTCCGCGTTCTGAAGGACAGCGGCGATGAAGCCATAACACCGCTGGCGTCCGTGGAAAGCGGTCAAACCCTGAAAGTTCTGGCCGGCGAAGTCGTGCCCCTGCGCGCGGAACTCGTGAGCGACTGTGCGGAAATGAATCGCAGTCTTCTGACAGGCGAAGCGGATTGGGTTTCGGTGCATAAGGGTCAGACTTTGGAAGCGGGTTCCATGAACGGCGGGCAGCCGATCATCATCCGCAGCCTGGAAACAGGACTGCAGAGCTTTCTTCTGCGTCTTCAGAATGCGGCTCAGACTCTTTATCAACACAAAGGGGGATTTGCTGCTCTTTCGGAAAGCATGGCGAAGGCCTTCGTCATCTTTGTTCTGACCATGGCCTTTGGATCCCTCGCATGGCATTGGGAGGCGTCCAGCGAGCGCGCCATCACACGTTTTGCCACCGTGCTCCTGATCGCCTGCCCCTGTATCTTTGGATTTGGCGCGCCCATGGTTCTCTCGCGCGCGCTGCTCCTGGGTCTGCAGCGTGGGGTGCTGTTTCGCTCGCAGAATGCCCTGGAACGTCTGGCCCTGGTCCAGAATTTTTTCTTTGATAAAACCGGCACCCTGACAGAAGATGACAGCAAAGTAAGCGAAGCCCAATGGAACGAGATACAGCTGAAAGCTCTATCCATACCCGAGGAGGACCTTCTGGAGCTGTTCAGAAAGCTGCCGGACTTTTCCGCCCATCATAGTTTGGCCGCGCTGGCGGCATTTGCCGGACCAGGGCCTTCGAGTCGCGAAAGCATCAAGGCCGTGCGCGAGGTTTTTGGTCAGGGCATCTCCCTTGTTTGGCGCGGCGCGGAAGTTCGGATCGGTCGCTACGGCTTTTGCTTTCAGGAACCGCCGCGTGATGAACAGGCCTTGGAATATTCCTATGTAAGCAGGGATCGAAAGAGTCTCCTTCGATTCCGCCTTCAGGATCAACTGAGACCCGATTCCCGCGCAGCCGTTCACAGCCTCCTCATGTCGAAGCGGAATGTTTTCATGCTCACCGGCGACTCGCTCGATAGGGCGCAGGCCGTGGGCCATGAGCTGGGTCTGGACAAAGATCATGTGGTCGCGCGATTGAGCCCGAATGAGAAACTTGGCCGAATAGCGGACAAAAAACGCAACGCCATGGTGGGCAATGGAATCAACGATACGTTGGCGATGGCGCAGGTCGAAATCGGGATCGCTGTTGCGAATGCTACAGAATCCCTGCGCGAAAAAGCGGATATTGCGCTGCTTGCGCCGGGACTGGATCCTCTCATGCGCGCAATTGAATTGTCATCCGCCACAAGACGGGCATTACAAAGGTGTTTTGGATTTGCGCTGTTTTTTAATCTGATAGGAATGAGCCTTGCTATAAGCGGGTGGGCGACGCCCGTATTGGGCGCTATTTTGATGCCCATCAGTTCCTTTTCCATCTTTGCCATCGCCCGCCGCTGGCATTAGGAGTTCGCTTTTGGAAGTCCTCTATGTCTTGATCGCCTTGAGTTTCGCCATGGCCGGCGTCGGCCTTCTGGCCTTTCTTTGGGCCAATGCATCAGGGCAGTTTCGGGACCTGAAAGGTCCCGCTGAGAAGATCCTTTTTGAAGATCAGGATAGTCATAAGTCTTGATCTTCATTTTTCCCGTCACGCAAGAGAGGAGTCAGCTTTGGTCCAGTCTAAGAGGGAAGTGGTAACGTACGACGATAAGATTGCGGCCTGGTTTTTGGCAGCCACTCTCATGTGGGGCATAGTCGGTATGCTCGTGGGTGTGTGGGCGGCCTTGGAGCTGGCCTTCTGGCCTGCCAACGGTGGAGTTTCCTTTCTCACTTTCGGACGCATCCGCCCCATTCATACCGATGCGATGATTTTTGCGTTCGCCGGTAATGCCTTCTTCTCGGGCATGTATTACTCCCTGCAAAGACTTTGCAAGGTTCGCCTGTGGTCGGATCTTCTATCCCGTATTCACTTCTGGGGCTGGCAGTTCATTATTCTGGCCGCCGCCGTGACCCTGGCTTTGGGCTACACCCAAGGCAAGGAATATGCGGAAATGGAATGGCCTTTGGATATCCTGATCGCCGTGATCTGGATCGTCATGACCGTCAACGTTTTCGGAACCCTCGCGATCCGCCGCGTCAAACATCTTTATGTGGCCATCTGGTTCTTCATCGCCTCGATCCTGACCATCGCCATGCTGCACGTGGTCAACGCCCTCTCCATTCCTGTGTCCTTCATGAAGAGCTATTCGCTCTATGCCGGTGTCCAGGATGCCTTGGTTCAGTGGTGGTACGGGCATAACGCGGTGGGCTTTCTCTTGACCACGCCCTTCCTCGGCCTGATGTATTACTTCATTCCTAAAACAGTCAACCGTCCGATCTATTCCTATCGCCTTTCCATCCTTCACTTCTGGTCGCTGATCTTCATCTATATCTGGGCCGGTCCTCACCATCTCCTTTATACCTCGCTCCCTGAATGGGCGCAGTCGCTCGGCATGGTCTTCAGCCTGATGCTGATCGCTCCCAGCTGGGGCGGCATGATCAACGGACTTCTGACCATGCGCGGCGCGTGGAATCGCGTGCGGGACGAACCCATCCTGAAGTTCTTCGTCCTGGCTCTGACCTTCTACGGTATGGCCACGCTCGAAGGCCCTCTGATGTCGATCAAGTCGGTGAACCTGATTTCCCACTACACCGACTGGACCATTGCGCACGTGCATGGCGGTGCTCTCGGTTGGGTCGGCGGCTTTGTCTTCGCCATGGCCTATTACATGGTGCCCAAAATCTGGGGCAAGCCTCTTTATAGCAAGTCGATGGCCAACAACCACTTCTGGATCGCGACCATCGGTATCCTCCTTTATATCTCGTCGATGTATGCTGCGGGTTTCACGCAGGCCCTCATGTGGTTCGCGACCAACGATGATGGTCTTCTGAAATATCCGCAGTTCATTGAAACCGTGGTGGCCATGAAGCCGCTCTATTGGACCCGTATGGTGGGGGGGACGATCTACCTCCTCGGCGCCATCATGTGTGCCTATAACCTTTGGAAGACAGCGAAGTCAGGCAAGCTGGTGGATGAAACCGCAGAGATCGTGGACGAACGTCACGGCGAAGCGAAGACCATTCACGAGAAGATGGAAGGTCACGCCGTTGCTCTGTCTGTTGGGGCTCTGATCGTCGTCGTCATCGGCGGCATCATCGAATTCGTTCCGGCCTTCATGATGGAAATCAAAGCGCCGATGGTGACAGCCCGTCCTTACACGCCGCTGGAATTGCAAGGCCGTGACATCTATGTGCGGGAAGGCTGCTACAACTGCCATAGTCAGCAGATCCGCACCTTCGCCAAGGAAGAAATGCGTTACGGTCCTGCCTCCACCGCCGCGGAGTTCGTTTATGACTATCCGTTCCAGTGGGGTAGCAAGCGGACCGGCCCTGACCTGCAGCGTCTGGGCGGAAAATATCCGGACCTCTGGCATTACCGTCACATGCTCGACCCGCGCAGCACCTCGCCCGGTTCGATCATGCCCGCGTATCCCTGGCTTTACGATACCAACGTGAACGTCGATGAGCTGGGGCCCAAATTGAATGCGCTGAATGCTTTGGGCGTACCTTACGAAGAAGCCACGAAGAAAGATCCGGTCTCGGCCTATAAGCAGCAGGCGCAGACCATCACCGAAAGCCTCGCCAAGGATGGTGTGACGGTTGTTCCCGAAGCGGAGATCGTCGCTCTGATCGCTTACATGCAAAAACTCGGTCGCGATTACAACAAGGATGCGAAGGAGGCCAGCCGATGAACATGAGTCTTGTGAAGACGGTCCTGGGCCAGTCGAATGTCGTCTGGTTTCAGCTCGGAGCCTTTCTGGCCTTCATGCTCCTTTTTATCGGAGTCTGCCTTTGGGTCTATCTGCCGGGCGCGAAAGCTTACTATGAAAAGATTGCCATCGACGTGGTCAAGGGAGAATAAAGAGCATGAGCGAGAAAAAAGTCCAGGACGTGGTTCGCCCGAATGTAGTCGATGGCATCGAGGAATACGATAATCCGCTGCCGCCCTGGTGGGTTTGGCTCTTCAACCTCACCATCCTTTTCGGGCTGGCTTATATGATCTGGTATCATGTTCTGGATAAGCCAGGGCTTGATGCGGAGCTTGCCGCGGATCGCCAGGAAATTGCGCAAAAAGCAGCCATGCAGAAGCCGGCCAATGCCAGTGCGGATGATCTTGCGGCCCTGGTTAAGAATCCAGCGCGCGTGGAAGAAGGCAAGGGAATTTATGCTGCGAACTGCGCTCCCTGCCATGGTCCAGCGGGTGAGGGGACGGTCGGCCCCAACCTGACGGATAAATTTTGGAAGCATGGTGGCGAGCCGGATCAGGTGCTGGCCACCATCACCGACGGTGTCCCTGCAAAAGGCATGATTGCGTGGGGACCGATCCTGGGTCAGCAGAAGATTGAATCGGTGCTGGCCTATGTCTTGAGTCTTCAGGGTAGCAATCCACCCAATGCCAAGGCACCTGAAGGTGACGCGTACTAGGAAGGAATTTGTATGTCCCATGAACCTGATGTTTTGCGAGCCCCTACCGTTGATGCCAGTGGCAAAAGGCGCTGGATTTACCCGGATCGGCGAACCGGTCGTCTGAGTCGCATCCGCGGGAAGCTCGCCGTCCTGCTCATGGCGATTTACATACTGGTTCCGTTCTCGACCTTTCGCGGTCTGCCGCTTTTCCGTTTTGATGTCCAGCAGGGCATCATCTATGCGGTCGGGCAGACCTTTCGCTTTTCTGATGGCTTTTATCTTGTCTTCGTTATTCTGGCCGGCGCCCTGGCCCTTGGTTTTGTGACCAGTGTGTGGGGCCGGATCTGGTGCGGTTATGCCTGTCCGCAAACCGTCTTCGTGGAGTGGATTATCCGACCCATTGAAGAATGGATCGAGGGGACGGCTCTGCAGCGGAGACGCCGGGACGCAGGACCAAAGAACCTCAACTATTGGCTGCGAAAGTTATCCAAGCATGCACTCTACGCCCTGGTGATCTGGGTGATCACCAACGCATTCCTTGGCTACTTTGTCGAACCCGCGCGTCTCCTGACCTGGTTTTCATCAAGTCCCGTGGCGCACCCCTTCGCTTTCGGTTTTATGCTGCTCACTTTCGGTGCGCTCTATTTTGATCTGGTCTGGTTTCGCGAGCAGTTCTGCTCCTTCCTTTGTCCCTATGCGCGCTTTCAGTCGGTGATGATCAGCAAAGCGACGCCGACCATTGCTTACGATATGAAGCGCGGTGAGCCGCGGGGCAAGCACAAGGATGGCGACTGCATCGACTGCGAACTTTGCGTGCGCGTCTGTCCCACCGGGATTGACATCAGAAATGGACTGCAGCTCGAATGTATTCAGTGCGGCCGCTGCGCCGATGCCTGCGACATGATCATGACCAATATCAAAAGGCCCAAGGGGCTGATTCGAACCGCATCCGAAGCCGCTTTGGAAGGTAAAAAACCGCGGCGCTTCCGGCTGCGTCCTGCCATCTATCTGACTTTGCTCCTGATCAATATCGGGATCATGGCTGTGGCCCTCGGGACGCGCTCGGATCTTCAGGTCACTGTCCTGCGCCAGCCGAAGACGACCTATACGATGATGGATGAGACGCACATCGGGAATTATTTCAGCATCCGAGTCGTCAATCGGAGTCGCGATGCGCATCCCCTGACCGTGCAAACCGATCCTGCCGTTCGCCTGATCTGCTCGCTCTGTAATCAGGTGCTGGCGCCGGATGCGGAAGAGAAAGGCAATCTCGTTTTGATCGTGCCGGCGACCTATGAAAAATCAGAGGTGGAGCTGAACTTTGGGGAAACCAAAGTCATTCTGCCTATCCTGAAGCCTGGAAAGACCTCGTAGACTGGTCGTAAGACCTTTCCTGACTTCTGCCATGGCCCGTGAAGGCCATGGCATTTTTATTACAAGGTCTTAGCGCAGACGGGCGATACCAGCGTCGACAGTTTGCAACTGGACGACCGCTTCCTCACCTTCACCGCTGACTTTCAGCAGTTGGTCCTGGGTGGATTCAGCGCCGGTGAAGGCGATGTCGTAAACATCCGCATCTTCCCAACTGTCCGATGCGCCCTGAGCCGCTGTCAGTTCAAACGCACCGAATTCATTGGCACCGCTTTCAACGACGACATAGCTGTAAGCTGCTGCGTAAAGCGCCGCGCTTTCATCAGCCAAGGCAGGCAGGTAGGTGTCGAGCAATTTTTTCGGAAACTCGTAGCGATAGCTTTGGCAGTCGCCGTCCTGAACAGCCTGAGGCTGAAGACGGAAAGCCAGGGAAGGATCCTGCGAACGGCCGCCGTCTTCAGCGATCCAGGCCGCCGGGCCGCCTTCCACGTAGATCACGTTATCCGGCGTGGGCGCGTCCACTGGTGTGGCCTGGGTCACGTTGATATCGAAAAGAGGCGACTGGGAAGCCGGCAGACCGAGGATGAAGGCCGCGCCGCGATCTTTCCAGTTGGGGAGTTTCAGCTCGGTCCCACCGATCGCCCATTCACGCGCCGTGTCGGTATACGCTGCTTCATCAAAGAGCACAACGGCGACGCGGGTATTGGGTGTGAAGGCTCTGACGCCGACAGTGACAGCGAAGTTCTCGCCGGATTCTTCAAACGATACGCGGCAGAGGTCAGCAGAACCTGCCGGCACGCCTGCTGGATAAGTGTACAGACCGTCGCCTTTATCATCACCTTGAGCATCTTTGAAATCCTGCTTCAGAGTGCCAGCGGCGAGTGGTGAAGCCAGAAGGAGCGACAGAACACTTGGTACGAGGATCTTTGCAGACATCACGAAGTCCCTTTCATAAAGTTCATGCAAGAAAACTAGCAGTCGATTCTGGTTTGCGGATGTTTCCTGAAACCAGTGCGCTTTTAAAATTTTTCGTGATGAAGAGTCAAAACTTTTTATGAGAAGCAGAAAGCGAAGTTACATTTGAGAATGTTGTTTCACGTCGTGACTTCTGTCGATCTCACGACAAAGCAGAACTTTCGTTCTGCTCCGGGACATAAGGCTCAATTTTTAAACAGCGCGCAGGTCGTCTGTTTGAATTGCGTCTTCACTTCGGGATGCATCCGGTTGCCAAGGCCAGTCAGATAACGGCAAAGGTGCTCGCGATTGTCATCAAGGTCCAAAGGCAGAGTGAACCAATCGCTCCCTGTCGCGTACTGCAGACGGCCGCTGTCATCGACGCTGAGATGCTTGATCATGTTGCTGTAAGGCTGACGATCGAAGGTCAGCGATGTGGCGACGGCACTTTTAAGATCGACGCGCGCGATCTGCCCATTGTTGCTCGTAACAAATACCGTGTCCGGATCGAGACCCTGGGCCAGAAGATCAAAGTTGGGATTATTCTTTTTGCCGAACACCTCATTCATGCTGAGAGACAGTTCGGGCTCCAGCGAGTCACTGTAAATGTCCAGGCTGCTGCTGCTCATCCCAACCCATTTCTTGAAATCGCGCGAGGGCGCAAGGGCTGTCACGCGGGATTTCAAGGCCTTCTTCGCCACGGCAAAGAACTCCGGTTTCTCAAGCGTTCCACGATAGCTCAGCTTGATAAGGATTTCAGGATAGCCAAGGTAAAGCTCCCCCGCGAAACGATCGTGAAAAATCTGGAGGGGTGCCGCCAGAGTCCCTGTGGCCACCGTTGTCGTGGACAGAATCGCGCCGCTGCTGGGTTTGACGGTATAGATCCTGGTTTCGCCTGGAACATAGAACCAGAAAAGATCGGGATCGCTGCTGGGGATGGCCAACGCGCTGGGAGGAATGGAAAGGTCCACGGAACGTTCCGTTCCATCCTGGTTTTGCAGGACAAACTGCAGCTTCTCGCTGCCTTTCAGAAGGATCAGTTCCTGACTTCCGTAAGGATAGACAGTCATGATGCGATCCTTGGGAAGAGTTCGACTCACACCCGGATTTTTAGCAAGTGATGCATAAGCTTGATTCAGGCTCAGCTCATAGCGATTGTAAAGACCTGTTTGAACCGGCATCGTATAAAGAACGGTTTCGCCGCCCCGGGCGATGGGAAAGACCGAAAGCTCATCACGCAGAAGGCGGATGGTGCGCCTCAGAAGGGAAGCGTTCGGGCTGATTTCACGGAAAAGATTTTGTTCCGACTGTAAAAGAGCGAGGTCGGCAAAGTCGATAGCCAAAAGCCGATCGCGATCAACCGGAAGTTGACCCAAAAACGCATTGGTCGCATCGTCCATGCGAGCATAAAAAAGATCAGGGGAGAAGGAGGGCTGCGAGACGGTCAGCGAATCGCCGAATTTCACAGGATAAGGAATCCTCAGTTCAGCAGGACTGAGCTTTTTGACCGTCGTCGGGCTGCCGAACACGCGACTCAATTCATAGTTATCATAAAGACCCAGGCCTTCATACCGAGCCAGGACCCGGCTCCGCAGAGCATCCCAACTGATCTCGCCCACGCGACCGGCTGCCGCCGAGAAAAGTGAACTGAAAGCTTCGTCCAGGACAGCAAAGGACTTATCATTGGCCAGGACGAAAATAAAATTATCCTGACTGATCAACTGCTGTGGCAGCTGATTCAGGATCGGTACATTGGGAGTTTCGATGGTTCCCGAAGCGTTAAAACCATAAAGTTTAAAGCTATTGCGATTGAACCGACTGCAGTAACTATAATAACGCGTGGCATCCGCCCCACCCAGGGCGAAGCTGAAGCGGCACTCCATATCATATTCAAACTCAGGGAACTCCACGGTCTTGCCCGTTAATCGGTCGATCAGAAAAAAGACCCCAATCCAATCGCTCATCACAATGAAACGGCAATCTTCTGAAAATTTAAGAGTCTTGATGCCCTCCAGACGCTTGGCATCTCCCGGCAGGGTCGTGACCGTATTCCCATCAAAAACCTGCAGACGACCATTCTGGACATAGGCCGTATAGCTTTGAGAACTGCAGGTGGATAGAGCCGAGCGATTCGTCAGACTGACTTCAGGGAACAGGGGCGCCCCATCCCGCACAAAAGAAAGACCATAGGCCGCCGGTCCCATATCGCGCAGGAACACATGAGCGCTCGCATCCTTCGTGCCCCTCAGTGTTCCCTGGTAATCCACCGCTTCCTTAAGGCCCCACTGGGCCACAAAGAAATCCTGGGCATCCCGCTGATGCTGAAAGACGGCAAGGTCCAAGGCCTTTTTCACGCGCTTCCGCTCATTTTCACTGGCAAGATGGCGATAGGTTTCAAGCGCCAGGAGCAGCTGCGTGGCCACGAGTTGAGTCTGTCCCGACTTTTGATAGACGCGGGCCAGCTCCAGCTTGTTTCTGATGTCAGCCAGCTTCACTTCGTCCACGATGTCGATATCCAAAGCCGCCCAGTCGCTGCGATTGTTAGCCGCATCGATCCCGCGATAGACAAATTTCCAGGATCCATTGTCCGGGACCACGATAGGGTCATTACTGATCGAAGGATTGCTGCACTCGCTGGCCGCGGTGCCGGCTGCGACAAAACAATATTCGACCAGTTCCGTCGCCGTCCTGTTCAAAGACTGCCAGGCCACCCGCGTGCTGGGCCGCAGCTCAATGAATTCATTGGAGAGTGCGAGGCCATCGGCGGCCACGAGTTCGATCTGGGGCGACTTGCGATCGACCACAAGATCGCAGTTGAAAAATTGCGGCACAGCGCCTTCAGAAAAAAGAGGATTCAGCTCGAAGCGGAGATCATAGCGGCCGTTGTTCAAACCACTGATATCCAGGGTCGGAGCTGCCGCCTTCTCGTTGACAAAATTCCAGTTGCCACGAGCCTTTCCATCCGCGATGGCGTCCGCCTTGATTTCATAGCCGGTGGCGGAGTGATCTTCAAAATTAATGGGGAGCGCGAGAGTGAGCTGATTGCTATTGATGATTTGATCACAGGTTTTTCTGAGGGTGCCGTAGGTATAGGGTTCAAGCTGGATGCGGCTCAGGCGTTCACCTTCCAGGCTATCCGGGTCCAGGATGAGACCTTCGGACCCCACGCGTGAACGGACGATCAGCGCGGCACGTTCCTTGGGATCGAGCTGAAGACAGTGGCCACGCGTCGCAAGGGGCTTTCCCGGATGATCGAGCCAACGGAAAGCAAATTCCGAGGCTTTGAGCCCCTTTCCTTCACTGTCCAAGACCTTGACATATGAACGATCTGCATCGACCTCATTGATCCCGCACTGGATCTTTATCTCATCGACAGTATTGGAGAAAAAAGAGCAGGCTCCAGTGAGCATCGCGCTCAGGGCAACGAGCAGATAAAGGGATACAGGTAAGTGCATGATAATCGGCTCCAAAACATCCAGCACATGAGCAAGGGAACAGCAGCAGCAACCACGCGAAGGAGCGCGCGTTCACGGTTTTGCAGCTTTCACGCCAAATGTGCAGCTAAACCTGTGCAAGGCAACTCATCCCGTGCAGAGGTCTTGGTTCATGCTGTCCAGCACGTATGGCCTCTTGCCAGTTTCGTTTTCCGACTTATCTTGAAGTTCTGAGTTCGTTAACCCGTTTTCGACCAAGGATAACCGTTATGTCAAACATTCTGTTCTCGCCTGCAACGCTCGGCTCTCTGAAACTCAAGAATCATATTGTGATGGCACCGATGACCAGGAATCGTGCTTCCGACTCAGTTCCGAATGAACTGATGGCGGAATATTATCGGCAAAGGGCCGGGGCCGGTCTTATTATCACCGAGGGCACATCCCCTTCGCCCAATGGTCTGGGTTACGTTCGCATTCCGGGTCTCTTTTCCCAGGAGCATGTCAAAGGCTGGCGCAAAGTCACCGATGCTGTGCACGCGGAGGACGGGAAAATTTTCGTGCAGCTGATGCATACCGGACGCGTGTCTCAACTTAAGAACATGCCGGCCGGCACCCGCGTGCTGGCTCCTTCGGCGATTGGCATGAAGGGTGAGATTCATACAGATGTCGCGCAGATGCAGCCTCATTCTGAACCCGAAGCCATGTCCGAAGCCGATATCCAGAATGCGATTCAGGAATATGTGAACTCGGCGAAGCTGGCCATCGACGCCGGCTTCGATGGTGTCGAGCTGCATGGGGCCAACGGTTATCTTATCGATCAGTTCATCAATCCGGCCTCGAATCAAAGAACCGATGCCTGGGGCGGAACGCCGAGCAAGCGCCTTGAATTCGCGGTGCAGGTCGCCCAGAAAGTGGCTGCGGCCATTGGCAGTGCGAAGGTTGGCATCAGGGTGTCACCTTATGGTGTCTTCAACGAGATGCAGCACTTTCCTGAAATCGAAGCAGCCTACGCGGAACTGGCTCAACGTCTTTCGCCTCTGAAACTCGCTTATATCCATATCGTGGATCACAGCGCGATGGGCGCCCCTGAAGTCGGCGCGTCGGTGAAACAAAAAATTCGCGCGAATTTCGAGGGGGCCTTGATTCTTTCCGGCGGCTACGACGCAGCGCGAGCCGAACAGGACCTCCAGGAAAAGCGTGCAGAGCTGATCGCCTTTGGACGTCCCTTCATCAGCAATCCTGATCTCGTCGAGAAATTGAAAGCCGGGCGTCCCTTGCGGGATCCTGATTTCACGACCTTCTATACACCGGGAGCAAAAGGTTACACGGACTACCCTCGCGGCTGAAGCGCGACCCTCAGTCGGCTGGACTGTAGCCGCCAGCCGACGCCTTGCCATCTTTCGGCTAGTTGTATTCCCCTATTGTCGCGAGCGTGGGGTACTGCTAGTTAAGTTGCTTGGAACGAGGGAGAAGGCTTATGCGTTTTGTCGGAAGGATCTTTGGACTTACATTTGCGGTGGCAACCATTTTTCTGGCCTTGCATTATTTCAATTGGCGTCGCTCCGTTCAGAGTGAAAGGGCCATGGGTCAGGAACTGAACGCCAAAGTCTGTGAAGATGAGCTGCAGACCTATGCTGACCGTATACAAAAAGACTATAAGGTCCACGGCCTGGATCGGGCCATGTTTTTGAATAAGGAATTTTCCCGCGACTGCCTCGATAACCCTGTTCATATTGAGTTTAGTGGGGAAAGTTTTTCGGTGACCAGCGCGGGCTTTGACCGCATCGAGGGAACCAGGGACGATTTCACGGCCTCACCCCGTACCCACCATAAATAAAAGCCCTTTCTATTTTGTTCAAAATATTCAGGACTTGGAACCCTTGAGCAGAGCCAGGCACTCAGGTTGAAACGCGGTTTTCCGTTAAGGAGAGGAACACCCTGAGGAGTTTCAGCCATGACGGTCGACAAGAGCCTTATTCACGAAGTCAATCAGAGCCTGGGACGCTGCATCCTGCACTCCGGGTTCATGGAAAAGTTCTATACGAATTTCAAAGCCAGTCATCCTTCGATCCCACCCTTCTTTGTGAAAACGAACATGGCCACGCAGCATAAGCTTCTGAAGGAAGGCATCACCTTTCTTCTGATGAGTGCGGGTGGGTCGGCCTTTGCTCAAACCGAAATGAAAAAACTCGGCGTACGTCACGACCCGTCTCATTTGAATGTGAAGCCTGAACTCTATCGCTACTGGGTCGAGGCTTTGATGAAGACCGTGAAGGAATTCGATCAGAATTTTACGGCTGAGCTTGATAAGAAATGGCGAACGGCTTTGCAGATTGGCATCCAGCAGATGATCGACAGCTATCAGACGCCCCAGAAATTGGCCTGAGTCCTTGCCATCCCAAAGGCAATGTTTTTGCATTGAGCATCCTGGGCTGTAGTCTCGGGTGATCTTTGGGAGGGCGGATATGCGACAGCTGCTGATCGTACCCCTATTCGGTTGGGCACTCTTCTCATCTTCCTGTCAAAAAAGTGAAAGCAAGGGCGAGGACACTCCGCCCATCAACACGGTGGACTCAAGCGTTCAAAATCCTGAAACGCCGTCCGAACAAAATTCGGGGGCTCGGCCATCTCCAGGCGGAGTCGTGCCTGGACTGCCGCCAGGACCAGGAAACCCTGAAAAACCCGCAGGACCGGCCGCCCCTCCTCCTCAGGAACCTGCTCCAACAGAAGGTGTGATCAGCCTCAGCATTCAGAGTGAAGGCGCCTTCCTGATCGGACACAAAAAAAAGCTGCGGGCCATCGCCCAGTATGATGCCGGAGTGCAGCGTGATGTCCCTGCCGTATGGACTCTTGTGACCAATGAGGCCGAGGCCACTTTGGACAGTGATGGTCATATCAAGGCCAAAAAGAAGGGCAAGGTGGGAGTCCGCGCTGCCTTTGGAGGACAGCTGGCCGAAGCTGAATTCACGAGCGAAGAGCCCATGCTGAAGCATAAAGAGGATCAGTTCTGGGTCTATCGACTGAATCGTGAAATGCTTTCTTTCAATAGTCCTTGGGACAAGGTCGCCGGGAATGGCATCGTGCGCTCATCCAAGGATATGCCGGACTTCGCCAAAGACTGCCTGGATGAGGCCCGGCAGAATTTTTCCATCATTCAGAATCAAGCCTCGGTGAAAGAACGTTTCGGGGCCTTGATCGGTGGCGGCACCACCGCGCAGCTGATCTTCCTGGTCAACGTCGTGCCGGTTGATGGACGCCGCAGTGATCTGAGGCGTCTCGATCGTGACGCCTACTTCTGGCATTGGATGCGGGAAGATCAGCGGCCTTCCTTGACCATGAGCCGTTTTCAGCAGGGAAGCTGGGTGTGGGAAGTGATCGCCAGTCCCGGTGAATGCCTGCAGCCGGATCCCAAGGAAATTCAGCGCTATCTCGATTATGTCGCCATGCGGCTTGTTCACGTGCAGTAAGGAGTGTCGTTCATGAACAGACTTCTCAGGCTCTCCGCTTTGTCTTCGGCTCTTTTTGCCCTTGGCTGTCAACCGGATTCAGGGTCCGAGGTCAAGGTTACCAATGTGAATCATACGCCCGTCAAGCGTCAGGCCATCGGCAATTGCTGGCTCTATGCGCAGGCCACCTGGTTGGAATCGCTTCTGAAGAGCACCACGGGCCAGGATATCAATGTGTCTGAAACCTACTGGACATACTGGGACTTCTACGAAAAGCTCTTGGCTGGGGAACCGATCCCGGAAAAAGAACTCAATGCCGGCGGCACGTGGTTTCGCTCCAAATCCATTATCCAGAAATATGGCTGGGTGGAGGAAGGCCAGTTCATTGCCTCGGAAAATGATGCAGTCATGTCACCTGCTCAGGACTGTGCCGAAGCCTATCTCCTTCTGCAGGGAAAACCCGGCGGTACGCTCGCTGACATTAAAAAGCGCTCGCCCGAGCTGGTGCGTTCCGAACTCAATAAAGCCTTCAGCTGCTATGGCACTGTGAATTTCAATATGGATGAGACCTGGAACAATCGGCACAAGGCCGAAGACACCATCATTAAGGATGTGAAGACTGGTGATGAGAACACCCTTGCCGTCTGGCTCAACCGCTGGCAGGAAATCAGCAGTCCCGCCTACAACACCTGGGGCCCTTATGAAGGCAAAAAGCTGGGAACGGAATCCGAATTCAATGGCTTCAAGGTCATTGAGCAAAAAATCAAAAAGGCTTTGAATGATCACCAACCCATAATGATTTCCTTCTTTGTGAGTTTCAATGCGCCCAACGCCGACGGCTTTTTCAACCTGAATACGCTGGCGAAAGCCGGGAGCCTCGGGGATAACGGCGGCCATATGCTGGTGCTGCATGACTATACCGTGAAGGATATACCGGAAGAAGCCGGATTCACCTCGCTTGGTGAAGGGGACATGGATCCCCAGCTCAAAGAAGCGGCGCTGCAGGGAAATTTGGATTATCTGGTGGCAAAAAATTCCTGGGGTTTCGATCGCACGGATCGTCCCTGGCTCAAGGACGGATACAGTCGGATCACCTGGGATTATCTCAGGAGCCGATATTTTGAGGAAGAGACCGGACGCTTCCAGCCCTTCCTCCGCAGTGTGATTCTGCCGCCAGGTTACTGATCAATCGCGGCTGGGGATCGCGCTCAGGTCGAGCAGCATCGCGCCTCCTGCTGCGGCTATCGGTGTCCGCGTGGGTGGGAAGACTTCCACAGCCAGGCGATTCAGGGCCGCGCGATAAAACTTCGCTGACTTCAGCTGGGCCTCATCGCCTTCGCGCATCACGCGTGGAATTTCCGTGTGAATGGCTGGACCCGGCGTCACATGATTGATGGAACCACACTGCTTGGTCTGACCTGCGTTGAAGAAAACCGTATCCACCGGCTCGATCACGATGGTGATACCGGCAATGCCAGCCTTGGCCAGCTCTTCGCTGAAGATTTTCCGAACTTTCTCCGCTTCAGCGGCTGTAATGCGTTCGGTGGCAACTTCCAGACTCGCTTCCAGACCGACTTCGCTTTGACCATGAATTTCAAAATAAAGTGCAGGCTTCGGCGCGAGCCTATCCATATGCGCTTTGTAGGCGTCATACACCATTTTCGATGTGGCAAGGTTCGCAGGGTTCGTGCAGACATCATTGGTCAGGGTGCTGGGGCGATTCACGTTATGCTGAAGTCCCGAGGGCGCATTGCCGCGAAAGGAATGCGCAATCATCTGACTCCAGATCGGATAACCGGCGGGGATGGTTGCGGGAAAGATGCTGTGCGTGATCGCATCCGTACCGGCATCAAACCAGCCATGAGGAGCGGCCAGAAGGTATTTGGCTTCCGGTCTTTGAACGGTGAGGAAAGATCCCTGCGCCACTCCATTGAGCGTGAGGTTCTCACAGGCCCATGGCTTTTGATAGGGATCCTTGCAGCCATAGGTATCGCCGGGAAATGGTTTCACCAAAGTCACGGCGGGAAGTTCAGGTATTTTTTCCGCGGGAGCGGCCGGGGTCTTGGGTTCCGTCTTGACGTCCGCATTATCCTTCGGTGCCTCGGCATCCGCGCTGGGACCCTGTGTCACGGACTGCTCCACCTTTTCAGAACGCTGGCTGATCGTGGACTTTTCCGCGCAACTGACAAGACTCAGAACGATTCCCATGCCCAGCAGCAAGTTCTTGTGTTTCATCGTGATACCCTTGAATTGTTTTAAGCCGTAGCTTGTGCGATGCATTTTGCAAAGCCTATACCTGGAAAAAACCAAGCAATTCAAATGGGTAAGGAGTGAAAGTCTGTCCAAGGCTTGAACAAGGGCAGAAGGATCGGGAAAACCTTGGACAGGCTTCCCCGGATCCACATCCTATCAATTCAGGCGTCGTGCAAGGTCCTTGAAGCGGGCCGACCACGCTTTCTCGTTATGCACGGCTCCCGGTATCACAGAAGCCTCATTCTGCTCTGAAGTAAAGCCCTGGTTTCTTAAGGCCTCTGAAACGGCCTTCATGTTGGCGATCAGAGTCTCGGGTTTGATGTCGCGAATGACTTCAGCGTCTCCGATGTCCTGATAGACAGAAAAAAGCGGAGCCGGGTTCAAGGAACGAATCCACTGCGGCATGCGCAGAGGATTGTGCAGCTGGTTTTGATAGCTTGGAGACAGAGCGAAAACGCGGGAAAAAGTTTCAGGATAAGTGAGACCCATGGCCAGGGCCATCTGTCCACCCATCGAGCTTCCCATGATCGCAGTTTGCTCGCGTTCCGGGCGTGTACGGAAGCGTTGATCCACAAAGGGCTTCAGTTCTTTCACGATGGCTTCGTTCAGGCTTTGGCCCAACGCAGATCCATCGGCGCAGTAAGGATGCGGATCGTCCGGGAAGACATTATACTCGCAGCCCCTGCGGTTCGAATTATCAACGGCCACCACGATCAGCCCGGGATGATTCTCTTCATAATAAAGTTCCTCAAGACTTTCATCGACTGTCCATTCCTGACCAAAGGCCGTGCTGCGACGATCGAAAAGATTCTGCGCATCGTACATGTAAAGGACGGAATATTTTTTATCCGAACGTGCATAATCCGGCGGCAGATAGATCCAGATCCTGCGCGTTCCCCAACCCTTTAGGGAAAAATCCAGCACCTCCACGCGTCCACTGCGCGTGCTGCCGGGCACTCCCTGGCTATCGGCCCAGCTGCCGACATGAAGGGCCTTGGTTCCCGATTCGCCCTTCAGCACGACTTCCCGATTGCGGATATCGCGCCCGTCCTCGTCACGCTCCACCGTCGCCCACGATCCACGGGTGATTTTAAAGGCCACGGGACCGGATACGGAAAGAGTCAGGGTCAGGACGCCATCCGCATCTTTTTGAAAGACGGCGTTGGGATCCGCGGGATTCCACTGATTGAAAGTTCCTGCGGCATGGATGCGATCGTGGAGCGGGGTGTTATCCGGGATGCGAGAGAGCTTCAGGGTCAGAGTTTGTGCGGCGTCCAGACGATCCGGGATGCCGAGGGCGAGGGCAGCAAGTATCAGTATGCAAAGACGAAGGGTGGATGGACCAGGCTTCATACGACCTCCTTTTTTTCCGAGGTCCACTTTACGATCTGATGCCTGGATTGCATCTCTTAATTATGACAGACCCACGCAGCGGTGGGCCTTGCATCAGAAGTTGAAACCGAGACGCAGAGTCAGAAGCGTTCCCATCGTGGTGCGGCTGATGCGGTCAGCGGCGCGTTTGTATTCGGGGTCGTTCTCTTCACTGCGCGTGAGGCTGAGGCTGCGATCCAGGGTTGTTTCCGTCGCGCCGAATTCCGATTGAGTCACGGTAAGAGGAGCAGCGAGGCCAATCCAGTCAACCGCCAGGTAAAGACCGTTGGAGAATGTCCAGCCATTACCGATCAAAACTTTGCCCTGCAGAGCCTGGCTTTTATAGTGGCCATCAAAAGTTGTCCCGTCGATATAATCCAGACCTTCGATCTTCATGTCCAGGGTTCGATAGCCGGCTCCGGCGCCTGCATAAAAGGAGTTCGAGAAGAAATAGCGGAGGGTCACCGAGGTTTCCGAAAGGCCGAAGTCCGCGCGGGAAATATAGGGGACGACGGTGGTATTGACTTCGCTCGCAATATCCGTGCGGCCCTGGACATAAGCGTAGTTCAATTGCAGATCCGGAGCCACCGGCATCACGAACTCAAGGCCGCTTACCGGAACGCCGCCGTGCACGCTGAGCTGTGTACCAAGCCCGAAACGCTGCGCATCCTGAGCCATGGCAGCCGACGAAAGAGCGATAAGCGAGACAAGAAGGGTACGAAACATGGGAGTGTCCTTTGCGAGAGTGATCGAGCGCTCCTATGACTCAATGGCCTTAACATTATTGCAGGGTCGTCCGCGCAAGGCGGGTTCAGCGCTGCGTGGACGCAATAGGGCTCAGTATTTGCAAGGGAAATTGGTATGAAGAAGGAGGTTGGATGTGACTCGTCATCATTCTTTTATGTTCGCGACTGGAATAGAAAACAGCAACCCGACGATAGGGGACCAGAGAATCCGCATAGATCAGATGGAAAAGTGCGGACACTATAAGAACTGGAAGCTGGATTTTGACCTGGTGGAGGATCTGGGCGTGACATGCCTGCGTTATGGCCCTCCCATCCATCGAACATGGCTGGGTGATGGGCGTTACGACTGGGAGTTTGCCGACATCGTCTACGCGGATCTGAAACGACGCAATATTGTGGTGATCACTGACCTTTGCCACTTTGGACTACCATCATGGCTAGGTGATTTTCAGAACCCGGAATTTCCTCAGCTTTTTGCTCGTTATGCGAAGGCCTTTGCTGAACGCTATCCCTGGGTGCAGCTCTATACACCCATCAATGAGATGTACATATGCGCCACTTTCTCGGCCTACAATGGCTGGTGGAATGAGCGCGGGACAACGGACTTCACCTTTGTCACCGCATTGAAGCATATCGTGAAGGCCAATGTTCTGGCCATGCATGCACTTCTCGAAGTGCGCCCTGATGCGATTTTCATTCAGAGCGAATCGTCGGAATACTATCACGCGGAAAGTCCGATGGCGATCAAGCATGCCGAAAGCATGAACGCCAAACGCTTTTTGAGTCTGGACCTGAACTATGGGCGGCGGGTGGATTCGGAGATGTACGAGTATCTCTTCGACAATGGCATGAGCAAGGAAGAATATCACTTCTTCCTGGATAATCACCTGAAGCAGCATTGTATCATGGGCAATGACTACTATATGACCAATGAACACCGGGTTCGTGACGATGGATCGGTTGTGCCTGCTGGTGAAGTCTTCGGTTATGACGAGATCACCGAGCAATACTACGAGCGCTATCTGCTTCCCGTCATGCATACGGAAACCAATCTCCAACAGGGTCCTTTGGGAACTGAAGCGGTCGACTGGCTCTGGAAGCAATGGGCGAACGTGCTTCAGATTCGCAACAAGGGAACACCGATCGTGGGCTTCACCTGGTATTCGCTGACCGACCAGGTTGATTGGGATACCGCGCTGCGGGAGGAGAATAATCGGGTGAATCCGCTCGGGCTTTATGATTTGAATCGAAAGGTTCGGCCCGTGGGCCAGGCTTATAAAAAATTGATCGAGGACTGGCGCAAGGTTTTGCCGACACAGAGTGTATGTCTCGTGGTGCCCGTAATTCCGCCCCAGGTTTATAGCGGCACCTGGGTTGTGCAGTATCTGCAGCGCAATGTTGCGGATCAGCCTGATATTACGAGCAGTCCTGCGAACACCAATTATTAGGTTGGGGTTCAAAGGCTGTCAAATAGGCTATTGGCACGCTTATTGAAATACAGCCCCCAGACGTGATGGACGTCGTCCGGTGGTCGACGTCACTCTTTAGAGAACAGGACAAGCACAATGAACCTTCAAAATAAGATCATCAAGAAAATATCGCCCCCGCTCTTCATCGCTCCTCTGTTTGATAGTCGTATGCTGAATGAATTTGAAAATCAGCACTCTTCTTATGAAGAGGAAACCCGCGCTGTGGATACGATCATCAGTCAGTATCTCGCCAGCCGGATCGTTGATTTCCAAAGGAATGACGAAGCGATTACCGTTTAGCTGCCGTTTGCCTCGGCCTTCGCCAACCCCTGGTGGTTGAGAAGAGGGCCGAACACCTCATCCTCCGTCCAAGCCCGACGCGCGAGCAAGGAGTGGACATGAATCAAAATCCTGGATCATCGGTGACCCTACACTGGTCGGATTGGAAGACCATCCTGAAAAAAGTGAAGAGCGAAGTCGAGAACGACCGCATCGGGCTCATTGCAGCTGCCGTTGCGTATTACGCACTTTTTTCGATCTTTCCGCTTCTGATCGCGACCGTATCCATTTACGGGATATTTGCTGATCCCCTTGATGTCGCAAAGCAGATTCAAACCATGGCTCAGTTCGTTCCGCGCGATGCCCTGCGGGTTATTGATCACGAGCTGATGTCCATCGTCCAGAATTCGTCGGGCAAACTCGGCTTCAGTGCAGCGGTGAGTATTCTGATCACCCTCTGGACAGCTTCCAAAGGCACCAAGGTTCTGATGGAAGCCATGAACATTGCGTATGGGGAGAAGGAGAAGCGCGGCTTTTTCCGCTTCAACTCCACAGCGCTGGTCCTGACGCTCGGAGCGGTTATCACCACAGTGCTGGCCGTCGGCTCCATTGCGGTGCTGCCGCCTCTTATGGATCTGATCGGCTTTGGCGGCTTTGCCAGCACGCTGATAAGGGTGCTGCGCTGGCCCGTGCTGCTGCTTCTTTTCATGTCGGGTCTTGCCATACTCTATCGCTTTGGTCCGTCGCGGCATCAGCTGCGCTGGCGTTGGATGACGATAGGGGGAGCTGTCACGACGTTTATGATACTGCTCGCGTCCGTGGGCTTTGCCTTCTATGTGGAAAAGTATGGCGCCTATAATAAGACCTACGGCAGCCTCGCGGGAGTTGTGGTGCTGCTGCTCTGGTTTTATCTGGTGTCCTATGCGGTCCTGCTCGGAGTGGAATTCAACGCCGAGATCGAGCATGCGCTCGCGCGGGATCGTCCCGCGTCCCCGGATAAGAAACGTCCCGGACTGATCCCATCGCAGGATCATGTTCCGGGTTGAGGCCTTCACTCAGCAGCAGGCTTGCGACCCAGCAGAAGGTCCACGGCCTGCTTCCCGCTCTGCACCGCGCCCTGCATATAACCCGACCAATCCGCACTGCAGTGTTCACCGGCGAAAATAAGGCGCCCGTTCAATTCTGTTTCCGCGAACGCTCCATAGATCGTGGTGTACTGCCCGGGCTTGCTGCAGGTGTAGGAGCCACGCGCCAGATCCTGGCTGGGCCAGTGCATCAGCATGCGATGGCCATCAAATGCGGCCTTGGTACCGGGAAAAAGGCGATCCAGGAAATCGAGCGACTGAACCTGTTGGGTGGGCGCGATCACAAGACCATCCTTTCCCCCAAGAAAGCAGGTGACAATCCCGCGGCTTCCTTCCTGGCCGCGACTCGTGTCCCAGAATTCCTGAGCCAGACGATCGGGCAGCACGGAGAAACCGCGCAGACCATCGGGCTTTTCCCAGCTGCGTTTTTGAAAGCCGAGCATGAGCTTGCTGTTCGTGCCGAAGCCCCAGTCACGAATGGCCTGACGCTTGACAGGGCTCAATTCCAAAGTTTTCATATCAAGTTCCTGCAGCAGGGGAGCGGGCATGGCCAAAATCAAACGTTTGGCATGCACCTCGACCGTTTTTCCGGAATGATCAAAGTGCAGTGTGAAGTGCGTGCCCTGATCGCGAACCGCCATGAGTTTGTGATCGTATTCAACGGGCACTGCGGATTGAATGGCTTTGAGCAGAGCCTTCGGCAGAGCTTCACTGCCACCCCGGATGCGCTTCGCTTCATCACTGGCGCCAAAGATTTTAAATCCTTCTTTGGTGTCGGGCTCGATCAGAATAATCAGATTCAAAGCCGACTGCTGATCGGCATCAAGTCCATATTCCCCGACATAGGCGTTGCTGATGAGATCCAAAAGCCAGCCGTCGATGCGAGCCTCGGTCAGATATTCGACCAGGGTCATGCGATCCAGGGCCTTCACCAAAGGCGAAAGGGCCAGATCCGAATGATAGGTGGGAACTTCCACTTCACCATCCACCATAAGGGCCTTGCTATCTTTCAGCAGTTTTTGCGCAAGCGGTTTGAAGGCGGCGATCACCTGCTTTTCCGTGCGGACTTTATTCTGGCTGAAAAAGATTTCCTGCATTGGAAATTTTTCATCGCTCATGAGGTCATCAACTGCCAAACCCAATTCCTGACAGAGTTTGATAATGTCCTCGTGCTCCGTGTCCACGAATTCGCCACCCAGTTCGCAGAACATGCCGGCGTCGTTGAACTTCTGCGCTGTGAACATGCGGCCACCGACCCGTCCCGATCCTTCATAAATTACGCTGCCGACACCCTCTTTGGCCAGATAGTAGGCTGCTGTGAGTCCCGCCGTGCCTCCTCCCACAATCACGACATCACGGGTCGGAGCTGGGGATTGCAGCGCGGAACCCGGAGTCTGGCAGGCCATGGCAGCCGGAACGCCTAGACCGGCAAGACCGGCCTGCGTGAGGAAGCGGCGGCGTGTAACCGCTTCCCGGCCCCATTCCAGAGCTTCACTGACATCCTGATCCCGCAGCTGACGCCTCTCTTGAAACATGGCAACGTTAAGCAGACGTGAGAGACGCTTCATAAGCCGGGTGCGCGACATCGTGAATCCTCATCCTGGGGTGATGAGTCACAGGCGTTGACTCAGACCTGAGGCACGCTCTGGACATTTTTTTTTCATGATAGCATGGTGATGATGGGGCGCCAGTTTAAAAAAGGAGCAGGGGCATCCGCCTCGTGGGCTTGAGGCGGGGCAGAGTTTTCAGGGGCATGGATCAGAGCATCACGCGGGAGCCAGGCTCGGAAACCTGTTCGAGGACATGACCTGCGACCTGCACGTTGGTATACTGCGAAAGATCCCCGAGGGACACGATGCCCACGAGTTCCTGATCGCGATTCAAAACGAGCAGACGGCGGATCTGCCGATCCTCCATAAGCTTCACGGCTTCCGATACATCCTGATCCTCGAAAAGATAGATAACATCTTCCGTCATCACATCGCTGACCATGGTCTGCTCGGGATGCATGCCTTTGGCCACGGCGCGAACCACGATATCGCGATCGGTGAGCATGCCAAGGACTTTTTTTCCATCACAGATCGGCAAGGATCCAGTGTCAAAAACTCGCATTTTTTCCGCAGCTTCCTGCAGGGGTGTGAAAGGCGATATCACTTCAAGATTCGCAGTCATGATGTCTCTGAGAAGCATGGGTAACTCCTAGAATGTCTTGAATGCCCGTACGGACAGTTGTTGAGAGAACATGCGGATCTGTATCCACGCTCCTGCGGGGGTGCAAATCCTGTACCGACGAGCCTGAGACTGCGAGGGACGAAGGCAGCTGCGGATTATGAGGCGCGGGAACTCAGGAAATCATACGAATTTCTGGCAAGATCATCCGGCTACGGCAGGCCCAAGCATAATGATCATGCACCGCCTCGGCACCATGGATGGCTTCCAGATGCATCAGGCCAAAATGATAGCGAGCGGCACGCGTAAAATACTGACAGAATCCCGCGTTCAAAGCTGCGGAACCGACCGCGCTCAGCACGGGAATGCCTTTGGATAAGGCCCCGCGCAGAAGCGTGCGTTCCAAGGCAGGGACGAAGAGACTCGCGAATTTCACGAGCGCGGGCAGCGTGCCTTTTTCCAAAGTCAGAAGAACTTCTTTCAGAGAATGCGTGCTGATAAAACTCGCCAGCTCGCGAATCAGACCATGATAGGCGAGGCGCGCGCTGATATAGGCGGCATCCATCTCATCATCGGCGCTGGTTCGGGGCGAACCCAGAGTGAACACATAGAGGCACTGCAGCTGAATATCGGGCTGCCTCAGATCATGGCCCCATTCCTGGGCCATGCTGGAGATGCTGCGAAGAATAAGGCTGGTCGTCAGGGGCAGCTCGATGAGCATGGCCCCTGTTCCCAGTGCGCCGCCGATGGCTCCTGTTGTGGTGACAGCCGCAGTATGCCGCCAGGCGATGCGGCGCGTGAGTTCATGCGCAGCGTCCCAGGACAGCGTCTGGGGCGGCTGGTTGGGAAGAGTTTTGATCGCCGCCTGCAGCGCGGATTTCAGGGCGTGATTCAGCGCCTGTTTCACCAGCTGCTGCAAAGGCTCAGGCAGATAATCCTGAAGCTTGTCCAGGGGCTTGCCGAGCCGATCCGTGGCCTTGACCAGAGCCGATGGCTTTTCAAGGAACTGAGCCGCTTCCTCGATGAAGTGCCGCTGCTGAGCTGTTAAAACGTTTGCCATAATATCCCCCTTGAACCCATCATACTGATCCATCCATCTTTTTGCAAAGCATGCACAGAACTGCAGCACCTGCACGAAAGTGGGGATATTTTGGGCGAATTCGCACTTTTCACACAGTCTTCACGATAAATTGATTTGGAATTTTTAACAAGCTGATGGGATATCCTGTGTCATCAGGTCAGAATCTCAGGGGAATGGATGCTGGTCCCGCTACTCGCCGCTCCAGAAAGGTGAAACGGAGCCCTGGGACTGGGTGACGGGCGCAGTCCAGGGGCAGCTGCTCGTTCCACCCTTGCCCACGAGGATCAGCTGCGCCGCCGCCTGTCCGCTGCGAGCGATTCGTATCAGAAGGAATAGGATAGCGAGACGAGCGTATTCTCGGAAAGTATGCGCAGGCTCAGATGGGAACCCCCTCCGTGACGAGTGGTGGAAGCCTGGCCGTTATGCAGCTGAATGAAATCACGGACATCGCTTTCACCCGGAGCCAGGGCCACATTCACCAGGAAACCGGCCGCGATACCGCCCAAACCATAGAGCATGAGGCGCCCTCCGGTCTCATGAACGCTCTTCAAGCGCGGATCAGTCGGCTCTTCATCCTCCCGTAAAAGTGAACCCACCAGAAGACTGCCAAGACCCAGCCCAAAAGGGACCATGGAGGCACGGAATGCAAAGGCATCCTGTCTTTCCAGTTCCTCCAGGCGCTGGCTCAGACGTTCATAATCGCCTGAACCGGATGCGACCTCGCGATCCATATATTCGCGAAGGCCTCGAATGCTCGGAGCATACTGTCCTGTGCCCGACATGATGGTCTGGTCCACAGCATTATATTCCAAAGGAGTGAGCGCGGCTTTTTTCTCGCGCGGGATCTGATCCCTGGCTTCCAAGGCCGTGGACAGAAAGGTCAGAACGAGGGCTGCATAGGGAAGGATTTTCATATTAATGTCCTTGAGCTGAAGGCAATGCGCGTACGAATTTTTCAAAATTCTGACCCAGGGCTTTCTCCAGGCTCGGAAATTCTGGGTAGTCGCGTTCATCCCCGCCGCCGACACGATCATGGATGGCTTCACTGGTGGAGCGCACCAGACCCGAGAAAACGAGATGACGGGCGGCAGGGTCGTAAATAAAGTAGCGGACGCTGACGTCCCGCGAACTGATAAAGCTGTATTTGGTATCGACGCGCTGGCCTTTTTGATCCTTGATATCCTCTTCTTTCACATTCTGATGAGTGGACGCCTCTTCCACATCGGCGATCAAAAACCACGAGGAAACCAGAGCGGATTTTTGCATAAAGGTGTAGCCATCGGCTGGCAATTCCTGCTGTCCGGCAAAGCGCTTAAGGATATCGCGCAGATTCTTTTCTTCGGTGGCATTCAGGCGAGGGGTGTTGACCTGCAATTCAGGACGCACGCGCTGGAATTCTTTTTGCAGAAGGCGCAGAGCGTCCTGCGGGGATTCCAGATTGCTGACGTTAAGGATAAAGGGCTTGCCGGCAATGGTCTGGCTGGTGAATTCACGGCTCATGTCCAGCTCATCAAAACGATGAAAGACCGAGACGGGCGTGCTCGTCGTTGTGCACGCTGAATTCAGGAGAAGGATCAGGGCCCAGGAATATAATCGACGCATGACAATCATCCATCCACGGTTAAAAATCGGTCGACCCGAGGAGGACCCGGGCCAACGGAAGGATGAACTTTCTTCCGAAATATTTCAAAAAATTTATCCCATCATAATGACAAGGAATTATAGCGAAAGTCAGCGCCTGAACCGGCGCTTAATGCGTCACAGTGATGGGAAGGGCAAGGCTGATCAACGCTGGCCGCGAACCTCACGGCAGGTGCTCAGCAGCTGGTTGCTGTCCATGCTGCCGTCGATGAGCCCAGCCGACTGCAAAGACCCGATGAAATCCACGGCGATCGCACAGTGAACCCGCGTCGAGGGATGGACGCGATCCCAGAACGCATAGCGGTCGGGGTCAGCGCATTTTACTTTGGCGTCACCACCCGATCCGATCTGAAAGCCACCGATGTAGCAGGCGTCCTCGGTGTTATCAAGGTCAAGAAAACTCCTGTTCTGCATGATCCTTTCCACAAGGCTATCGGGTTGGGAGCTGACGATTTGCGCAGAAGGATAGGCCAGTCGCAGCTCGCTCAGATTTTTTTGCAGACGATCATTAAATTCCACCGAGGCCTTGGACAGAGTCGCATCGTCGGGCCGGGTGACGCCCGGCACATTCTTCGGCAGGCGGCTCAGATCAAACATGCCGGGAACAAAAAGGAGTTTGGCGCCCGCCTTCAAAAGTTTTTCCGCGCTCGTCTTCATGTTGGCCGCTATCTGTTCGGGGTTGATGGTGCCGCCGAAGAAATCATTGGGGCCGCCCCAAACGATGAAAAGAACGCCATCCGTTTTGAAATCACGTGAGCGGATATGGTCATCGACGCTGCTATCTATGGATTTTGGGAAGGTGACCTTGCCCAGGATCGGAATCTGCTGCCGCAGAAGACTGTTATCGTTCACTGTCGTGGCCGCGCCGGTCGCAAGGTTAAGCCGTGGGCTCTGAAGGCCTTCGCCCAGGTATTCGGACCATAAGGGACCATTGCTGAAACGACCTTTATAATAGGTTCGATTCGGAACGATACCGAGCGTGGTCCGGTAAAGCCAGTATTCGTCGCTTAGACTGTCCCCGAAAATCACGATTCTTGAAAATTTTTCCTGCTGATTTTGCAGGGCCGCTTTCAGAACAGTGCTGTCATAGCGCAGATCGCGGGCAGCGTTGGTTTCCGAAGGATTTTGTTCGATGGTTTTGCAGGCGAGGGCAAAGCCCAGGGATAAAATCGAAAGAGCGCCGACGAGTTTCAACATGAATGCTTCCTTTCACCGGTTTCGGCTTCATAAAGAACGGCATCTTTTCGGTCAGGACCCTATGCAAATTAAAAGCGTCGGCTAAGTCGCCCAAGCCGCTCGGCAAGGGGCGAATTTTGCACAACTTAATTTTGCATTAGCCGGATTAATTCATTCGGACGATCAGGTCTGATAAACCCCCGTATGTCCAAGGATTTGTCGCTGGAAAACCGTAAGGTACCGGCGCGTTGGCGAGTCAAAAAGTGGGGAAAAGCAGCCTTGACCTCGGCCCCCCATTCAGCGGACATATGCAGAAACGTAAAGAGGGGGACCTATGAAACGCAGCGTCTGGCTTTTGCTCCTTGGCTTCACCACGCAGTCCTGGGCCCAAAGCCCTGTGAAAAACCTGATCATCGTCGTCGGTGATGGGATGGGCTATGAACAGATCAAAGCCACGGGCATGTATTTCAACGGCCGGGAAGGCTCGCTGAACTTTGAATCGTTTCCACACAAAGGGGATATGAGCACGGCCTCCGCTTCGGACAAGGTCACCGATTCAGCTGCTGCCGCAACGGCCATGGCAACCGGCGTGAAGACGATCAATGGTTACGTGGGACGTGACGCCCGTGCCCGTGATGTGCCCAATATCACCGAGATCGCCAAGCTCTCCGGGAAAAGCACGGGGCTTCTGACCAGCGTGGCCGTGTCCCATGCAACGCCGGCCGGATTCGGTGCACATGAGGATTTCCGTGAAAAGAAAAACGGAATCGTCGATAGCCTTCTGAGTGACACCCGCCCCAATCTTCTGTGGGGCGCGGCCACGGAAATCAACCCCGAATGGTGCCAATACAAGGGCTATTCCGTTCTGAATAATCTCAGCGATCTGGAGAATCTTTCCGGCAATCTCGACAATCGGCGCATTGCCGGACTTTTCGCCAGCAGTGAACTCGCCTGGGAATTCGAGCCTCAGGGTCAGGCCCCGCGCCTTCATGAAATGACCCGCAAGGCCCTGCAGATGCTGAGCACGGATGCTGATGGATTTTTTCTGATGGTGGAAGGCGGCAAGATAGATTGGGCTTCGCATCATGCGGATCTTTATAAGACCGTTTATGAAGTCCAGGGTCTGGCTCAGAGCGTGGCGGAGATTCTGAAGTGGATGGAAGGACGAAACGATACGCTTCTGATCGTCACGGCGGATCATGAGACCGGCGGTTTGAAAGTAGGCGCCAATCGTGGGGCCAGAAATCTGCCGGATCATCAGTGGACGATGCCGAAGTCCGGGGACGGAACGCTGACCCATAGTGGAGTCAACGTTCCTGTGTATGCGACCGGGCAGGGCGCCGAGGCCTTTGCCCGCAGTCTGGATAACACCGAAATTTTTCAGCTCAGCGTCAAGGCCTTGGGCTTGGAGCCCATCCACAAGGTCCTGAGCCAGAATCTTTGAATCAGGGGTTCAGTTCCGGCAGCCGCCCGGCGACGGGCAGCGAAGCATCATACTGAAAGTCGAAGCGCCCTGTGACCTTCACCGGCAAAAGGCGAGGCAGTTTGGTCACGGGGAAATCATAGTCAGGAAGAATGTCGAGGTTGCCGACGCCGATCGCAGGGTTCGCGCAGACCTCGCCGCCGCACCAGGGATACTTGATTTCAAAGTAACCGATGTAGGGTTTCAGCTTCGCAGCTGAATCGCAGAGATAGCGGGGTTTCAGCACATAGGACCCGGGCTTGTCGCCGATATTCACGGGAAAAGGCGCGGCATAGGCGCAGACGAGGGAACTGAACTCGCTCTGCACGACGGCGACCGCCGCATAGAACGTGCCGCCGCGTTCCATGATCAAAGCCTGCTTATTATAAAGCGTCGTTTCAAAATCGGGATGGGCCGAGAGACGCTCGAACATCTGCTGTCTCCAGTCGGCGGCCGGAGCCCTGGAAAAACCGCTGGTCGATACGAAAAGGGCAACGCTGGCCAGTGCGAGACGCCATGTCTTCATCTTGGACTCCTGATATTCATAGTGGATAAATTTGTACATTGAAACGAACCAGGGTATCCGGATGCTCATGATCGAGCTCCGCATGATAGGTTCGGAAATCCTGCTTTATTTTTTTGATGAATTCACGATAAACGCTGCGTTTGACCGTCAGGATCGAGCTGTGAAAGATCACATCGTCCCGCTTTTCCTGCAGCAGCGGCAAACGGTTGATGCCTTCGGTGAAGCTCTTCTTCAGATAATCAGCCTCCTGAGCCGCGCTGTACTGGGCGCTCAGAAAGGAAAAATCCTTTTCCGGATTCACCGCCAGTCGATGGTCCTGGTCGACGATCAGATTCTTTGCCAAAAGGAAATGGATGGAACGCTCCAGAGTCGCAGCCGGCAGCATGTCGAGCACCTTCATGAGTTCGCGCTGACTGGCTTTTTTCCCGGGGAAAAGGAAGAGGCTCAGATAGACGAGGGACAGCGCATAGACATCGAAGCTGTCGTCCACCGTCAGAGTCATGGAGCGGAAATTGCGTTCCAGGATAACGAGTTCGTTCTGAAGTTCCTCGCGGATGCCGGGTGACTTAGCGTATTCGGTTTCCAGAAGCAGCTTTTTTTCCAGATACGAGGCTTCGAAGGCCTCCAGATCCAGCGTGGCCACCAAAGGCCGCACATAGCGGGCGCTGAGTTTTTTCCGACCTTTGAAAACATCGGTAAGATAAGCGCGCGAGCTGAGTCCCACCCGCCTCGTGAGGTGGTTTTTGGTGAAGGCGCTGTTTTCCATTTTTTTCATCACAATGAGCTTTTCCAATGCTGGAATGCCTGGATGTGAGAGGAGTATGGAATGAACGATGGATTGCATAGACACCGAAAGGAGTGGGTCCGCGAGAAGATTCCGCACCTTTAGTAGGCTAAGAAGGGCCTTAAGTCAATGCAATGCTATACGAATAGATCAGCCTGAAGAGTATGTAGGTCAAGCTGTCCCTGCCTTTGAGGTCAGGGACAACCAAACCTTTTGGCTTATCTTAGGATCACGAATTTTTTCGCCAGATACGAGGCCAAGGACTGGGTGCGGCCCGTGGCTGGGTTAAACAGGGGGTTGCCGCCTGCGTACACAGTGCCGAGGGCGTCGCAATAAATGTTAAATCCTTTGGTGGCCAGGTAGTCGACTTTCGAGATGCGTCGGCCGGTCGTCTCGTCAAACAGTGGAGTGCCGCCGATATAAACCGTGCCGAGGGCATCGCAATACTGATTCACGCCGCGGGCCCAGCGTTTGCGGGCCAGGTAGTCCTGCAGCTCGGTGAATTCGCCGGTGGCTTCGTTGAACAATGGGCTGCCGCCCGCATACATGCGATCAGCAGGTTCGCAGTAGATGTTCAGTTGCTTGGCAGCGAGGTAATCCTGCAGCTCGGTGAATTCGCCAGTGGCTTCGTTGAACAGTGGGCTGCCGCCCGCATACATGGTTTCAAGCGGCTCGCAGTAAATGTTAAGGCCGACCCCGCTTTTGGGAGCGCGGCTGCTTTGAGCAGAAGCGATGGAAGCGAAGAGCGCAAGGCCTAATGTGATGAGAGACTTTTTCATGGGATTCCCTTTCCTTCTGTGTGTTCTTCAGACGAGTCTCTTCTCGCATAAGCCTTCTGTGAGTGACAGCACTCTGCGCGGCTGAGCTGAAGTTTGTGTACTCTTTCCGGGTACAGGCATGATAGGCCGAAAAGGCTTGGTTGGATTTCGCCTTTAACTGGCGGAAAACTCTGAAAAAAAATTCATACCGGAAAAAATCTCAAGTCTTACGTCGCGGTTATCCGAAAGCTTTCCTATGGCCCCAGGGTGGTCCCATTGCGCGAGGAAACGGTCGTGTTTTTAAATCGAATCAGCACAAAACTGGCGATCGTGGGTTTTTCATTCACCTTGCCGATCGCCACGATGCTTTCGTTGATCAGTACAGCCAAGCAGAAGGATATTGATTTCGCTGTTCAGGAAACCCTTGGGAATAGCTATCAAAAGCCACTGGAACGCATCATGGATGACCTGAGCCGCCATCGCGTGGCGGTGGTCAGGATGAAGGCCGGTCACGCGGAATCAGCAGTCCAGCTCCAGGGCATTCGTCAGGTCCTTGAGTCTCATCTGCAGGAGCTTATAACTGTTGATGCCCAAATCGGAAAGGATCTGCAGTTCACAGCTGATGGATTGGGCAAAAGGAATCGCGAAGCTTTCACAGCGGAGCGGCTGAGGCTTGGACTCAGGTCACTTATAGACAAGGATCCTGCGACTCTTACGCCGCAGGATTACGCGAGCCTTTTTCAGCATATTCGAACCATGATCACGCATGCCGGCGACACATCCAATCTGATCCTCGATCCGGACCTGGATTCCTATTATCTGATGGACGTGAGTCTTCTCGCTTTGCCACAGATCCAGGATCGTATGCAGGAGATCGCTGTCTTCGTGGAGGAGATTCACGCGCGCGCTGTGATCACGGATAAGGAGCGCATTCAGGCCAGCGTCTATGCTGCCTTCCTGAAGGAAGCCGATCGGGATCGCATCGTCCTCAGTTCCCAGACGGCTCTGAATGAAGATCCGAACTTTTACGGAACGAACAGTTCCATGCAGAAAACCCTGCCGCTCGGTCTTCAGCTTGTCTCGCAGAGCGTCACGCCCATCATCGAGCATCTGCAGGAATTGGGTCAGGTGAAAAAGACCGGGGATTTTGATCTTGCGCGTTTTCGCAGTGCGGTGGACCTCGCTGGCCCAGTCCTTCGATCAGATGACGGATAACGTCGCCCGACTGAACAGCGAGATTGCCCGGAAGAACGCCGATCTTCAGGGTGTGAACCAGAATCTGGAAAAGATTGTGGCCGAGCGCACGGTGACCATCAATACCATACTCGATAACGTGAAGTTTGGTTTCCTCCTCCTGGGTCGCGATCTTCGTCTGCGTGAAGGTTTCAGCAAGAGCTGCCTCGATCTTCTGGGGGATAATCTGCGAGCCGGCCTGCCTTTTCGCGAGCTCTTCCACCTGCAGGACCATCGGAATGTCGCGCTTTATGAAGCCTTCATTGAACAGGCCTTCGAGGACTTCCTGCCGGAAGAGATGACTCTGCGGCAGATTCCCAGTCGCCTCCACATCAGTGAGCGGATGCTTCATGTGCAGGTGACGACCGTCCGCAGTGGGCATGAGGTTTCGAGTCTCCTCTTTACCATCGCTGACGCGACCAGTCTGGAAAAAGTCGAGCGTGAGAACACGCGTCACAAGACTTTGGTCAGGCTTTTACGGGAGATCGAGGCTTTCCGCAATTTCCTGGACGAGACGAAGGCCCGTCTTAACCTGACCAGGAAATTTGTCCGCGCCGGCGAGCACAGCAAAGTCCGGGCCGAGATGCATACCATCAAAGGGAACGCTGCGGCCTTCGACCTTATGGATATAGCCACCCTTATCCATAACATCGAGGATCTGCCGGATATCGGCCTGGATTCCATAGACATCAAGGAATTCGAACTCTTCCTGCAGGAAAACTACGAGATCCTTCAGATCAATTTCTCGGGCGACAGCACGGATAGCACCCTGGTCATCGAGCAAAGGCAGCTCGACGACATCGTTCTGCGCATCGGCGAGAGCAGCAGCAGCGAGGAGATGCGTTCCCGCGTGAACGACTGGGTCGCGGACATGCGCTATAAGCAGGCCCGGGTGCTCATCGGCGCCCTTCCCGAATACGGCGAGCGTCTCGCCTCACGCCTGGAAAAATCCGTCGAGATCAAAATCGAAGGCACCGACACCCGCATGGATCCCGAGGTCATGCGTCCCGTGATGCATTCGCTGATCCACCTCGTCCGCAACGCCATCGACCATGGCCTTGAATCACCAGACGAGCGTGAATCCATCCATAAACCCATCCGCGGCTCGATCGTCATCAACTGCCGCGCGGATACCGACGCCTGGCACATCACATTCGCCGATGACGGCCGCGGCGTCAATCTCACCAAAGTCATTCAAAAAGCCCTAAAAAATGGGCATATCGACGAAAGCAGCCTCGGCACCATGTCCCGGGAGCAAAGGCTCGGCCTCATCTTCCTCAGCGGCATGTCCACCTCGGAGAACGTCACCGATATCTCAGGCCGCGGCGTCGGCATGCACGCCGTCCAGCAGGCCGTGGAAAATGCCGGCGGCAGTCTCACGATTTCCAGCGAGGAAGGTCGGGGTACCTTGATCGCGCTGCGGATACCCAAAGCCCGCGCGGCGCTGCGAAAGGCGGGATGAGCATTGGGCGTCTACCAGAGGTTAAGTCTCAGCACCGGCATTAGACTCTTATCTAGTTTCTCCGAACGGTCCAAAACAGTATGCGCGACCCTTTGGTGCACCCAGCTGCCGGCACAGCTCATGCGTTTGCAGGCTGAAGCGCACACTGCAAAATCATCCACTAAAATTCATAGAGAATACCGGAAAAGTCAGTACCTATGGCTGCTGAAGAAATTCTTGCAATTCATAAATTAGAGAAACTTTTCTCCTATTGATTTGCAGGCTGCCACGCTTCCCTCTAATGTTCGCTCCATCACACCTGAAAAACTCATGGAATCCATAGGAGTTCTTATGCGTATACTGCACAGCTGCTATCTTTCCCTGATTTTCACCATCCCTCTCATGGCGGATGCTCCTGGGCGTCTCCCTGGCTTTAACGTGCCCGCGCCTGATCCCGGCGTCCTGGAAATCCAAACGCCGATACTCGGCGAGGTGAAGGCGGGCAAGGAAGCTATCCTTTGCACGTACCTGGAAGGTGAGCTTGCCGACGATCTCTACATCGAAAGTTACGGTGCCTTTCAATCATCAGTTGGGGCTCACCATGCCGTGCTTTACACAGTGAAGAAGCATCGCGCTCCAGGAACCTACGAGTGTGGCAGCATTGAAGAAAGCATGCAGGAAGAAACCACCTTTCTCGCAGGAACTGGCGGTGATTCACCAACCGGTCCGGGCACCAAGGTGAATCTTCCTGCCGGTGTCCTCTTCCGCGCCGCCAAAGGCCAGCAAATCATGATTCAAACCCACTGGCTGAACTATACGAATCAGCCCCTCCGTGGTCAGGCTGTGTTCCATATCCAAAGCAGAAAGCCCGAACCCTCTGATAAAATCGCGGACTTCTTCTTTGTAAGCACATCGAAGCTGTACCTTAATCCCGAGGACAAGCATCGCGAGGCTCAAGGGCGCTGTACAATGCGCGAGGATTTGACCTTTTTCATGACGGCCGGGCACATGCATGAGTATGGCAAGCACGTTAAAGTAACTCTAAAGAGAAAAGAAGGCGAGACCATGACTCTCATCGATCATGCATGGAATCCTCATTTCACCGCCGTCCCTCCCGCCTATCTCGAGCAGATTCAGGTGCGAAAAGGCGATGAGCTGATCGTGGACTGCACATATAAAGACAAGATTGATAAGCCGCTCAGCTATCCCACAGAAATGTGCGGGGCGATTGGATTTTTCTATCCAGCGCGCAAAACCATGGTCTGCTTCGACGATCAAATGCAGTAGTCCGCTCCATTCCGTTCCCTAGCTGCGGGGCAGGTATAAAACCAAGCGGAAGGGGAGAAAGTCTCTATCCATCAAGGATTGCTCCAATGCTTCGGGTATGGTCAGCTCATCAGGAAAGCCGGTCCTCTTGAGCTGGACCATATCCAGGAGCTGCTGACCGCGCCCCAGCTTTTCCTCATCAGGCCTGGGAACTCCCAGTATGTGCAAGAGGCGTTGTCGCATGCCGTAATCTGCTGTTCAACTCCTGCCCTGGACATCTGTGTCAGGGTTTTCCTCTTGTAAAATCTTCTGCAGAATACCCAAACCCTTTTTCATTTCCCGTTCATCATGAGCTGCATACCCCAAGCGGAGATGCCTGGCTTCGTGGCGGCGATCGGCCGTTAAATAAAGATGCTCGCCTGATAAAAGCAGCCCCTGCTGTCTGGCCTTTTCTACAATTTTTCCAGGATGACAGCCAATATCCAGCCAAAGGTTCATTCCGCCAAGCGGCGCGATAAACGCACAGTGATCACGAAAAAAGGCCTGCGCTGTGAGACGCTCTATTAGATGATCCCGCCTCTCGCGATAGATTCGTCTGAGGCGTCGCAGATGCCGCTCAAATCCACCATCCTGTATCCAAAGGGCTACAGCTCGCGACGCCAGCGTTTCGTTCACCCGCGATGTAAAAGCCTTCATTTGAATAAACCAGGGCAGTGTAGCCGCAGGAACAGCCATAAACCCAAGCCGTGCGCCGGGAAAAATTAACTTCGATAAGGTGGAAACATAAATCACCAACTGCTCCGGATCCTGGGCGGCCATCGGCAGCGGAGGAAAGGAATCAAAGTGCACATCGTGATCGTAATCATCTTCGAGCAAAGGCACGCGATGAACGCGGAGTAGACTCATAATACGCGCCCGGCGAGCCGGTGTCAGGGTCACAGTCGTTGGATACTGATGCATGGGCGTAAGGTAAAGCAGATCAATCCGCTTTTCCTGAAGACGGCGTTCCAAATCCTCAGGCACTATGCCTTCCCCATCCAAACGAATTGGCACCAGCTCGGCCCCAAAATGTCGGAAACATTGCCAGGCGGGTTGATAGCCTTTTTCCTCGACGGCCACCGCGCAACCGGGCTTGAGGAGAAGACTTGCGGCTATAAAAATGGCTTCCTGCGATCCTTGGGTTAGTATCAGTTCATGCGCAGTCAACTGCCTCTGCTGGCGGACCAGATCGCTCAGGACACTTAAAAGCAAGGGATCGCCCTGCGCCCCATGATAATCAAGATGCGAGGTGAGCTGCCGCAATGCTCTTGAAAAACATGATTTGAGTTCCTGCACCGGAAAGAGTCTCAGGTCCGGCACACTGCTTTGAAGATTAAAGGGAAACGCTGCAACCTGAGGTTCCTCGGCCCGCCCCAATCGAGAGCTTTCCGCACCGCTTTGCTTTAGTTTTTCCCAGATCAATCCCGGTCCCGTGGCTCGCAAAAGACCTGGCTGGCCTGTGAAGTCCTGCGGGAAATCATTCGCCACGAAATAGCCGATGCGTTCTTCCGCACGAATCCAGCCTTCAGCCAGGAGCTCTTCATAAGCCGCTCGAACGGTATGCCGGTTCACCTGAAGCTGATCTGCGAGCTCACGGGCCGATGGCAGCTGTTCACCCGCGCGCAGAATGCCTCTTTGAATCGCCCGCTGAACGGCCGAAGCCACCTGACGATAAATCGGGCCTGCGTCCTGATTGACGAATATTGATAATAAATTCATATAGTTAACCTGGTATAATAGAAAAACGAAAACTGGTACTCCTCACTATACCAGGAGCAAGGCAAAGTGAGAATAAAGGAGGACAGAAACATGCAACTCTATCCCATCTATCAACCCCAGTCGCCATCCATGGTCCAGCAGTTTCTGCGGCAACGCCCTTATTGTCTTCTGATAACATCCGAGCATACGGGTCCCCCTGAAACCGGCTTTTTTAACCCCTTGGTCGAGGACCAGAATATTTACTTACATCTGCATCGGCAGGATCCCCAGCTGAAGCAGCTCCAGCAAAATCCGCAGGCCACTTTGGTCTTCACGGATTTTCATGGCTATGTTCCCTCGTATGCGAAGCACCCCGAGGATGCGAGCTTCGCCACGATGTTCTACCGCTTTGTTCAGATCAGGGCCAGTGCACGGGTTATCGAAGCGGAGCATGAAGCTGCAGCTATCCTGGATTCGATGATGAAACGCTATCAGCCGGAGGGCGGTTATCTTCCGATCCAGGCTAACCTCGATTTCTATGGACCCTCGCTGAAGATGATCACCGTGCTTCATTTCACGATCGAATCGCTGACGAGCAAATGGAAACTGGGCCAGAATCGGAATCCTCAGGAGCAGCTTCACGCTCATAGTTTCATGAACACCATGCATGTCTAGATAAAGTTCCGCACGCAGGCTGAAACCCCGTGACGCTCTCTCAATTCTATGCGAGGATCGGCCTCATAAGGAGGCCGGTCATGCAGATTGAAACCCCACGACTGATCCTACGTCCCTGGAGCCTCGCGGATGCGCCGCACTATGTAACGATGTCCAAGGATATCGGCTATAACTGCTTTGCAAGTCCTGGTGTTTATCTGGCCCGTGACGCTAACGACCTCAACGCTAAAATTCAAAAACGTATGGATACCTTCGACAGGCATGGCATCAGTAAGTTTCCAATCTTTCGCAAGCAGGATGGAGTTTTTATAGGAACCTGCGGCGCCGATTTTTTTGAATTCGAGTCCAGGCCCGAGATGGAGATGGGTTATCGCTTGCTGCTGGCGCATTGGGGTCAAGGTTACGCAAGTGAGGCGGCGCTGGCCATGCGTGACTACCTCTTTCACAAGGTCGGTGCGCATTCCCTCTATGGGTTTGCCGTGAAACAAAACAGCGCCTCGATCCGTGTTTTGGAAAAAATTGGCTTCCGTTATCGGCAGGTGATTGATTACGAAGGCATGGAACATCAGCTCTTTGAAGGCCGACCTGCCCTCTGACTGAAAGTGTCGTGAGTTATAAGAGCCAAGGTCTAGTAGTTGCGCTGGGAAACCCATCTCAGCTAAGGATTGGTACCTCTGGTCAGACTCGTATCGTTTACCCTTGCATTCAAGGGAATTAAGACATATTGTGAAAATTCGATATTTAGTATCGAATTTTCATGAAAAATGGTAATACCTTGAAACGAAAAGAATATTTGAACACCATTGAGAGATCATGGACTGTTTTTCCGATTGTAGCCCTTATAGGAGCCAGGCAGGTTGGCAAAACGACAATGGCTCGTCAATATGCCTCAGAGCGTTATGGTGGCGCCATTCCTCTGACTCACTATTTTGATCTTGAAGATCCGATAGCTTTGGCGAGGTTGGCGAACCCTCGCTTGGCTTTGGAATCTCTCGATGGCTTAATTATCATTGACGAGATTCAGCGTATGCCGGAGCTGTTTCCCGTCCTGCGTGTTCTGGCTGACAATCAACCAAATGTCCGACAATTTCTCATTCTAGGAAGCGCATCCCTTGATTTGATAAAGGGCGCTTCTGAATCGCTAGCTGGACGCATCCGCTATATTGATGTTCACCCTTTCGATTCACGGGAGGTTGGAGCCTCTGAGTTGGAGAAGTTATGGGTACGAGGTGGTTATCCCCGGTCGTTCCTTGCTGATTCCGATGCTGATAGTACGTTGTGGAGAGAATCCTACGTCCGTACTTTTCTAGAACGCGATATTCCACAGCTTGGATTTAACATCGCTGCTTCGGCCATGCGACGCTTTTGGATGATGCTCAGCCATGTCCATGGGCAGGTTTTGAACCATTCCGATCTTGCCAGATCATTGGATATCTCGGATGCGACAGTGCGACGGTATCTTGATATTCTTGAAGGTACGTTCATGGTTAGGCGGCTTCAACCCTGGCACGCAAATATCTCGAAACGTCAGGTTAAAGCCCCCAAAGTTTATTTTCGAGATTCGGGGATCCTGCATCATTTGTGGGGTGTTTCGTCTTTAGGCGAGCTGCAGATCAACCCAAAGATGGGGGCGTCGTGGGAAGGATTTGCGATGGAGGAACTCCTGCGACAACTGTCATTGAGACCTGAAGAAATATTCTTTTGGGCAGTCCATCAGCAAGCGGAATTGGATCTTCTCACGTTTCAAAATGGACGGCCTGTCGGTTATGAAATTAAATTTACTGAGAGTCCAAAGTTGACTAAATCTATGCTTGCCGCCAAGGAAACCTTGGGACTTGAGAAGCTTTATGTTGTTTATCCTGGAACCCTTTCTTTTCCACTAGCAGATGATGTTGAAGCTATTCCACTGGTGAAAGTCAGAGCTGAATGAGGTTATTTTTTGATACCAATCTATTGACCTATGTCGCGTTCTTCGAAGGATTTCTTATAGAAGGGCAGAGGGAAATTGAAGCCGAATTGTTATTCTGGGAACGTCATTAGGGCAGACAAATCGATGAAAAAATGTTCCTGGAAATTGATGCTCTACGAAAATTGTACGCACTAGATCGTGTAGCCCATTTCACCTTTCTATTTTCAGATCTGGCCCTGGACGAAATTTCCAGAATTAAAAGCATCATAAAGCAAAACACGCACTCATCACTGCTGGATCGCTTGATTGAGCATCGCCATGATGTTTACTTGGAGGAAGGGAGAAACGGTATCGCCGTGGATCGAGATAGATGCTTCGCAACATTTAGTAGCATGCTACCTGAAAAGATGCACAATGATGGACGGCAGTATGCTGAATCCGTGGTAGTGGAAGCTGACTACTTCTTGACGAATGATGAGAAATTTTTACGTCGCTTGCCTGGTATTAGCTCAGTAATCGCTTGTCGTCCGAGTAAGCTTGCATTCTTAAACCGAAATTAGGTCGATCAATATTGTGCGAGATGCGGAACGCAGCGAGCTAACCACACTTAAAACACAAACAAAAAAAGCGCCTGTTCAAGCGCTTTTTTTGGTACCTCAGGTCAGACTCGAACTGACACGTCCTTGCGGACACAGGATTTTGAATCCAGCGTGTCTACCATTTCGCTATATGTCCAAAATACGCAATAGATTAGGTGCCATACCCTGCAGAAAGGGTGGTAACTGATAGCTTCAAAATGTGAGTGATGCTTTTTTTGACCTAGTAACTGGCCAGTTAAAGGGGGTATCGGAAATTGGTTTCCAGTCCGCCTGGATTTGTTTGAAGTCAGGTCCTGATCGCGATGCCTCCGCTCATCTTGATTTTCTCCGCAACGATCGTTATCAAAATAAGATCACATCCCCTCCTCACCCAATAAATATCACCAGCAAAACCCCCCTCGTAAATCATGACAAAGACACTCACGAGGCCAACGACAAAGGCCTGCGCGGAATAAACTTCAATGATGCAAGCGTATTAAGAAGAATTTCAAGTCAAACAAAAATTGATTTCCGATAGATGAAATAGAAATCAGTAACACGGTTTGTCGATATTCTAAAAATAAAGGAGGTGAAAAATGCAGACTTAGAATCAATCTGTTCCCGATCGACCCTAACGTAAACCTTGAATATTAACTAAGGAGAAAAAAATGTTAATTTTGACAATCCTACGCTTCAAGCAGTCTATCTTTCGCGAAGCCTCATCCTTCAAAGACAAAGAGTCAGGAAAAGAAATTACTGTAGGTGCAACCTACATTGCGGATGTTGACTACGCTGATAGTCAATATTCAAAAATCGCTAAGAGCAAAATAAAAAAAATGTCTAGCAAGGAAGTCAATTGCGACTTCGAACCGCCCCAGAGCGGCGAATGGCTTTGCGAAGTCGAGGCCAAAGGTAAGGATGGTGATTTTAAAGTTATTCGTGTCATTGCCCAAGCTGACCTCAATACGTTGCTGGTCAAACCAGCAGCAGCGACCCCACCAACAAAAAAAGAGAGCAAAAATGAAAGCAAAACAGAGGCGGGGAGGGCATAAGCAATGAAAATGGATTCGCTGCAGCGAATCCTCTTTTCTTCAAAGAGCATGGCCGTTGTTCTAGTAATTTTGGGAATAGGGCTGTGCTTTTTGCTTTTAAGAGGCCAAACGCAAAGAAAGCTGAATAAAAGACTCACTGGTGCAAGCAATGCAGACGGCGATGAAACCCGCTGGCTTAAGACTCCGTGGGGCCTTTTCGTCAAACCCGTTATCGGTTATTACCGCAACGAGATGCTGGTCGACTTGCCAACAATCTCAGCCTATTTTTTAGCCGATGATCGTTATAACTTCATTCTTCCAGCTCCAAGGTGGTTGCGGGCTTTCAAATTTCGCTTCTGGCTAACTAAAACCCTTCAGCCAATACCAAGGC
>NZ_DASTAT010000015.1 GCF_035712445.1 Oligoflexus sp.
CGCTTATCGGCGCCAACCATATCCGCAAGATGTTCTGCTCCTTCGGCTGGGACTGGGGTCCGCAGATTCCCGATACGGGCATCTATCGCGATATTCGTTTGGTTCGGTATGAAAAGGCGCGGATTTCTGATCTGCATGTGACGCAGACCCACGCGAAGAACGCGGTGACTCTGTCGCTGGCATCCCAGGTGGAAAGTTGGACGGAGGCTCAGCGTCAGCTGGAAGTGACTCTGACGGATCCCAAGGGCCAGAAGACGAGTCACACGCTGCCGGCCGGCGGAAGCGGCGATATTCGCATTGATGCGCCGCAGCTCTGGTGGCCGAATGGCTATGGTGAGCAGCCGCTTTATACGGTTGAAGCGAAACTCCTTGAAGACGGCAAGGTCCTTCATAGCGTGACCCAGCGCGTCGGGCTTCGCACGCTCAAGCTGGAGCGTAAGCCGGATGAATGGGGAGAAAGCTTTCAGTTCAATTGCAACGGCGTGGCGATCTTTGCCAAGGGCGCGAACTATATCCCCGAGGACGTATACCTGAACCGGGTGACCCCGGCGTCCACGCGGAAGCTTCTGCAAACCTGCGTCGATGCGCATTTCAACTGCCTGCGCGTCTGGGGCGGTGGGATTTATCCGAACGACAGCTTCTTTGATATCTGTGATGAACTCGGCATCATGATCTGGCAGGATCTTATGTTCTCCTGCTCCATCTATGACATCCATAATCCGCAGTTCTTCGATAACATCACGCATGAAGTCCGCGATGCCCTGCACCGCATGCGGAACCATGCCTCACTGGCCCTGATCTGCGGCAACAACGAAATGGAATGGGCCTTCGAGCAGTGGGATTTCCCGAAGACCAAGGAAAACCGGGTCGAGTATATCAAGCAGTATGAAGTGCTGTTCCCCGCTCTGGTCGCTGAAGTTTGCCCCGAGATCGACTACTGGCCCGCTTCGCCTTCATCGGGCGGACACTTCGATAATCCCAACGATTACACGCGTGGCGACGTGCATGACTGGAACGTCTGGCACGGCCGGAAGAATTACACGGAATTCCGGAAAAACTGCTACCGCTTCCTTTCGGAATTCGGTTTCCAGAGTTTCCCGAACATCAAGACCATCCGCAGCTACACAGCGCCTGAAGACCGCAATATCTTCAGCCCGGTGATGGAAGATCACCAGCGGAATGAGAGTGATAACGGCAACAGCAAGATCTTCCACTTCATCGCTGATTACTATCGCTATCCGAAGGATTTCGAAAGCATCGTCTACACCTCGCAGTGCAGCCAATCGGAAGCTCTGCGCTATGCGGTCGAGCATCTCAGGCAAAACCGTGGCCGCTGCATGGGGACCACCTACTGGCAGCTGAATGACAACTGGCCCACGGCTTCGTGGTCTTCGGTGGATTATTTCGGCCGCTGGAAGGCCATGCATTACGGAGCGAAGCGCTGCTATGATCCGGTCCTGGTTTCCATCAAGGAAACCCGTGACGCGGCCGAGATTCACCTCACGAACGATCGTCTGCAGCCGACTCATGGGACATTGAAGTGGAAGCTCATGACCTTGAAAGGCGAAGTCGTGAAATCGGGTGAACGCATGGTGGAATGCGCGCCTCTCAGCAATACGCTTTTGGAAAAACTCGACTTCAGTCAGGAGGTGGCGGGGCACCTGGCCCGTGATCGCTACCTTTCGGTGTCGTATCACGATCCCAAGGATCAGAGCGAGCGCTTCACCACGGCGACCTTTGTTCCTTATAAGCAGCTGAACCTGGAGGCTCCCGAACTCAAGACCGAGATTCGCGAAGGCCAAGGCGTTTGGGAAATCCACGTCACGGCGGGCAGCTGCTTTGCGAAGTTCGTGGAACTCGATCTGATCCGGGATGATGTCGTCTTCTCGGACAACTACTTCGATCTGGATGCCGGTCAAAGCCGGGTGATTACCGTGGCTCAGGCTGCGATTACGCAGGGTGAGCTTTTGGAGCAACTGCGGGCCCGCTCCCTTTTCGACTCTTACGAATGAGGCTCTGATATGAGGTACGGAAGTCTGATTCTGGCCGGTTTTTGGGTGCTTCTGCCTTCGTGTCTTCTGAAAGGTCCGGCGGTGGTGAACGAACACCTCCCGCCACCGGATCCGCGCCGGCAGGTGCTGGATGTCGCCAACTTCAGCGATGCGAACTGGGAGTACTTCGGTTTTTATGATGGCGGCACGACCTTTGAGCATCAGTATGGTGGCAAAGGCGCGGGCTATTATGATTACCGTTTCCGCGGCCTGGATCAGCCTCCGTCCTCTTTTATTGTGCGCGCCCGTATGAGCGCGGAATCGAATACGGTCGGCAAACCCGAAGAAAAAAGCGAGGTCACGCTGCTGGTGAACGGTGTTGACATCGGAACGCAGACGGTTGTGCCCGACGATACGGAAGGCCAGGTCTATGAATGGAAGGTCGAGGATCCGGCCCGTCTTCAGAGTTTGAATCTGAAACCCGGAGAGCAGAATATTCTCCGGTTCGCCGTGAAGGACAAGGCTCGTTTTCGGAATGGGATTTGTCTTTACGGGGCGGCTTTGAGCAAGGACAAAACGCGCGACGCCGTTCCCATTACCATAGAAATGCCGACAGAGAGGGCCCGATAGTATGCGCCATACTCTTTGGATAGTCCTGGGGATGCTCCTGGGCAGCAGCTTTCAAGCAAAGGCCGCGGATCTGGTCGATGGATTCGAAGACACGCTCGTTTGGGAAGTGAAAGAGTGGGGGGATGGGGCTCAGCTCAGCCTCAGCACCGAGCATGCAACCCAGGGACAGAAGTCGCTGGAGGTGAAGCTCGATCCCAATAACAAAAAGCCGGACAATAAGGGTTTGTTTCTCAGGCGCGGATTCAGCGGCCGTCCCGAGAATCTGAAGGCCGTGGAGGTCGATATCTTCAATGGCCTCGGGAAACCGATTGAAATGGCCATGGCCGTGGAAGCGGATGAATACTATGAAACGCCAAAAGTTAAGCTTCAGGCAGGTCTGAATCGCAATGTCCGTGTGGATCTGCTGGCGCCTAAATTCAAAGCGGCCTCGTCGAACTGGGAATACAAAACCGCCATCAAAAAAGGTGCGGCGATCGGCAACGCCTTCTTCGTTTTTTATTCGGGTGATATCCGTGAAGGGAAGATCTGGCTGGATAATGTCCGCGTGAATGAATGGGGCAATAGCCTCGTCCTTCTGCGGCAAAGATCAAGCCCTCGTGGGGCCCCGGGGAAGCTGAAAGTTATGGATGCTCCTGCCACGGTCAAGGTCGGTACCAAATACGAAGTGACTTTAAATTTTGACAGCCTATATCACAACCCCTTTGATCCGGATGAGATTGCGGTGGATGGGGTCTTCAACTCTCCGAGTGGACGTCAGCTGCGTATGCCAGGGTTTTTGGCGAAAGGCGATGTGAACCTGAAGGATCCCGTCACTGATGGTGTATGGAAGCTGCGCATCACGCCGGATGAAGCCGGGGCCTGGACGTTCAAAGTATTGGTGAAAAACGCGCGCGGGACTACCGAGTCCGGCTTGCAGCGTTTTACTGTGGATAATGCGCCCTTTAAAGGTTTTTTGCGCGTTGATGCCAAGGATCCTCATTACTTCAGTTTTGATGACGGGAGTTTTTATTATCCGCTGGGCCAGAACGTGGGTTGGGATTCGGATGAAAATTATAAGAAAATTTTTGCCGCGATGGGCCAGACGGGTCAGAACTGGTCGCGGGTTTGGATGTCCAACTGGAGTTTCGGCCTTGAGTGGAAGGAGATGGGCTTTTTCCGCGGGCTTGGCAACTATAACCTTGTGAATGCCGAGCGTTTGGATCGACTGCTGGACCTGGCGGCGCAGAATGGAATCTATCTGCAGCTGGTCTTTGATTTTCATGGGGCCTTCAGCAGCAAGGTGAACCCGGAGTGGATGAATAACCCCTATAATAAGTCGAACGGCGGGCTGTTGGCCAAGGCTGACGATTTCTGGACCGATCCCAAGGCGCGTGAGCTTTATAAAAGGCGGCTGCGCTATATCGTGGCGCGCTGGGGCTTTAGTCCGCAGGTGATGGCCTGGGAATTTTTCAATGAGATCAATTTCAGCGATAACTTTGAGCCGGAGAAAGAAACGGCCTGGCTCAAGGACATGAGCGCCTGGCTGAAGTCGATGGATCCGCATAAGCATATGATCACGACCTCCTATTATGATTATTATAATAAAAAGACTTACGAGCTGCCGACCATTGATTACACGCAGTATCATGCCTATCAAAAGCGGGTTGTGAAGACCATGCAGGCGGTTGTCGAACGCTTCCGACATTTCAATAAACCCTTTTTCTTCGCGGAATTCGGCGGGAATTCGGCGGATGGCGTGGATGATGCCGATAAAAAAGGCATCTTCCTGCATGCCGGGATCTGGTCGCAGGCCATGCAGCCGACCGGCGGCAACGCCATGCCCTGGTGGTGGAATACGCACATTGCTCCCAACGATCTTTATTATCATTGGAAGGCCCTTGCGAATTATCTGGATGGAATTGATCGTCGCGGCAAGGACTGGCAGACTGTCCGTGAAGAATGGGTGATTCAGCGGCGTCTCGGACTTGATGAAAAGCTTGTTTTCCAGGGTCTTCGCAGCACCGATCTGATGCTCGGCTGGGTTGCGGATAGCCGAGCGTTTCAGGCTGCCGATGGCGGGTCGCCCAAGGATTGGAGTAAGATCCAGTTCAAGGTCGAGATTCCCAAGGATGGTTTTTTTGCCGTTGAATACTGGGACACCATCAAGGGCACGGTGATTGGCAAGGCGGATATGAAGTCGCGTGAAGGTCGCCTGTATCTGACGCTGCCTGATTTTAAGAACGATATCGCGTTTAAAGTGATCCGGACGAAGGATCCCTCAAGCCTGGCAGGAACCCCATGAACGACAAAGCCCCCGAAGCATGGTATTGGCGGATCTATCGACCACATGCCAAAAGCTTTGTGGGGATGACGCTGTTTTTCATTTTGAAATCCTCCTGCGTGTGGATCTCGCCGATTATCATGGCTAGGCTCATTGATATTGCGAGTTCCAATGATCCGAACCGCTGGAATTGGGCCTTGGGTTTGGGTGGTCTTCAGATTGCTTTGGTGCTGATTAACTATCCGACGGCTTTAAAATCGGTGCAGCTGCAAAGCCGTCTGTCGCGTGGGGTGAGTCTGGATCTGCGGCTGCAGGTTTGCCAACGGATTCATGATCTGGGGTTTTTGCAGCAGGCTCGCTTTCGCGAGGGGAAGCTCTATGCGAAGGCGATCCGTGATGTGGAGATGATCGAGCAGTTTCCCAAGGTGTTTTTGAATCAGATACTGTCCACGGGGATGTCTCTCCTTATTATTCTATTCAGTATACTCTGGCGCGCGCCGGAGGCACTTTGGGTGTTTGTCGCGTCCATTCCTTTGGCTGTTTTCCTGCGGATGCATTTTCTGAAGAACATGCAGGCGATTTCAGCAGATTATCGGCTGAGCTTTGAGACCATGTCGACCAGCCTGCATAATCAAATCAGTTTGAATACCATCACGAAAGCGCATGGATTGGAAGCCTATGCGATGGCTCAGCTGAAGCCGCGGATTAATGATGTTTACCGTGTGGGGCAGAAGTTTGATTTTGCTGCGGAACGGATGGGGGCGGCTAGTTTTGTCAGTTTTACTCTTGTTCAGGTGCTGTTCCTTCTGCTTTCCATTTGGCTCTGTGTGAAAGGGAGTATCAGCGTCGGTGATATTGTGATGTTTAATTCCTTCTTTGCCTCAATCAGCGGCTCTTTTATGGGATTGATCGGTACTTTGCCTTTGCTCTCGCAGATGCGGGAGTCGTCTCGTTCCCTGGATGAACTCCTGACCCTGCCTGTCGCATATGAAGACGCGGGCCAGCCCTTGCCGCATACGCATGGGCATATTGAATTTCGGAATGTCTCCTTCCGCTATCCAGAAAGTGTGTCGGATGCTGTGCATGATATCAACTTCTCGATAGTCCCCGGGCAGGCCATCGCCGTTGTTGGACCGAGTGGCTGCGGAAAGAGCACACTTTTAGCCTTGGTTTTAGGCTTCCTCAAGCCTCAACGCGGTCAGATCCTCCTTGATGGCTTCAACCTCAGCTCCCTCAACCTCCGCGACTATCGACAACACATCGGCGTCGTCACACAAGACATCGCCCTTGTCACCGGCACCATCTTCGAAAACGTTGCCTACGGCAAACCCGGCGCCACAGAAACCGAAGTCATAGAGGCCCTTCGCGAAGCCGAGGCCTGGGGCTTCGTCTCCGCCCTCCCAGGCGGCCTCCAGGCCATGCTCGGCGAAGACGGCATTCGCCTCAGCGGCGGGCAAAAACAACGCCTCGCCCTGGCCCGTGCTCTCATCCGCAACCCCCGCATCCTGGTCCTCGACGAAGCCACCTCCGCCCTGGATGTGACCCTCGAAGACCGGCTCCAGAAAACCCTCCGTCGCCTTATGGTCGGCCGCACGACCTTCATCGTATCCCACCGCAGCCCGACTATCGTTGGCTGCGATCAGATTCTCATCATGGATGAAGGGCGTGTGGTGGCGCGAGGGACTCATGAGGAGCTTTTGCATACCTCGGCGTTCTACTCGCAGTTTGCTGCTGGTTCCGAACGCGCAGCTGCGGCTGTGAGTTAGGAAACCGCTTACTCAGGTCCCAAAGAGCTGCTGAGTTGGGGTTGGTTGCAGATTTTGATATGCTATGTAAACCCCATCCATAGCTGAGTCCGGACTTCCTGGATCAATTCCTTCTGGCTGGGAGCAGGATTGGGCATTCAAGCTTACGGCAGTTGGATTTCCACCCCAGGCTACATTTCAGTTTAGCCTGCTTCTTAAATTGCAGTTTTGCCAGTAAGTGCCTTAGGGGCTCAAAATAAGGATCGTCATGAGACTCAGTCTGCCTAACGTTGCGTGGTTTATCCTACTGCAGCTCGGGGAGCTGGCTGCGGCGGGCCACGCTACGAGTAAACAAACCCGATATGCTGAGTTTCATTTTCCTTATGAAACCAAAATGGAGCAGGGCCATCCGACGCCAAAAACCTCGATTCCCCAAGCACAAGCCCGTTGCGAAGAGTGGGCCTGTAGGATTCAAAGGGCATTTTCGGACATAAAAAGCATAGAATGCAAGGTCAAGCCGACCTGGAAATGCAATTTCCGCGCTTTATCGACCTGCTATGGCTTTGTTCAAGCCGCTGTGGAGTTTAAGCAGCCGCGACTGGTGAAACGATATACCAGTAAGTTTAGAAATTCGGACTTGAATGAAAAGGCTTGCCAGGATTGGAGCAAAGATCTCAGCAAGCAATTCGAAAACAGAATCCTTTTCATGCAATGTGAGCAGTCAGGCTCGCTCCTGGGCGCCGATCAGCGGGTAACGTACTCCTACGATGGTGAAGTCGTTGTGATCCCATAAGCGCAAAGAAAGGCGATTCCGCTGTTCCCTGCTCGAATCGATTAAGGGTCGTCAGCGACCGGATACGGAATACTTCAGGCGGCCAGGGAGCCAATACTTCTTGGAATACTTGAACATGTTCAACACTACATCCGACCATTCAGGATAGCCATACACCTGGTATAAATCGAGCGTGCCTAGGGGATCACCGCCGGCCGCGATCAGGCTTTCATTGATATAGTAATTGAAAGAGGGATGTTTTGTTTCTCTCTGATAATGGGCGTGGAGCCACGGGTAAGTCGCGGCGGGCCAAAGGCCCACGTGCTCCAGGCGACGAAACGTTCTGCGAGATTCAAAGCATGAGGGAACTCAACGACTCTGAGTACAATCGCTAAGGCATAGCGGACGGGGCTTGGGGAGCTTCTCTTACATCCTGATGCGGTAGGTCTCATTAAGGATGGCAAGCGTCTTGTCCACACCTGGCAAAAAAGTTCCGCTTCGCAGAAGCCTGGCTCTGTGCTAGCTTTTGGCAAAATTTGCTCAGGCAGTTCAGATGAAAGGCTTAACTCATGTCGCTATTCCGCGTTTTAAGTTTCCGTATGACTATTTTTTTAGTAGGAATCTCGTTGGGTCAGTTGGCCTTGGCTGATCTTCCTTTGCAGCATCTTCCCCCGGGAATTCAGCGATTGGCAGCCCTTCCTGAC
>NZ_DASTAT010000016.1 GCF_035712445.1 Oligoflexus sp.
CCACATGCAGGCCGATAGCAAGGTCGGACGGCAGGTTCTGTTTGATGCGTTCCAAACTCTTCCGAGCCTCTTCATCCTCCATATCGTTGATCACGCGGTCATAGCCATAATACGGATTGACGACCACATCACCGGCACCCATGTAGTTGAAAATGGGCTGCGTGGCATGCACCAGCTCCAGCGGACTTTCCAGTTTGCGTGCCAGAGCCGCCGCGCTCTGAATCAGCAGTTCCTCACGTTTATCCAAAGAAACACCCACTACTATCGCTTTGCGTCGCGGATTCCAAATAGCGTTGTTCATAACCCACCCCCTTGTCTGCAAATGGCCGTGATGGTTGCGGCCCCCCTAAGTGTGAAAAAGCAATTCCTGGGCCAACAAAAAGGCGAGCAAGGGTCAGGGCTTCCAGGAGCGAACGGGACAATTTGGTCGGGGGCTCTGCGTGATTTGCCACAGCTTTGGCGCTATGCCGCCTGGGATGGTTCGGGAACAGGGCGCTTGAAGAGGTCCAGCGGCAGACTCATAAAGAGTGCGAAGGGATAGCTTTCACGATCAGGTTCTGAGCGGAGGAGTTCAATTCGCAGGGTTCCCCCGGACTCATAGATGAACCGGGCAACTGCAGCCATACCGAGTCCTCGGCCCGAGATCTGGGTGACGTGCGGTGCCGTGCTGATGCCCAGGGAAAAGAGCTGTTCCGCGATCGCCTGTGGGTTCATGCCGCGTGCAGGCGGCAATAGGCCCTGGGCGACGGCCAGCTCGCGTATTTTCTGCAGACGCAGGCCCTGACCATCATCCTGAAGGCGGAAGACGAGATGATCGTCACTCTCTTCAATATGCAAAAGGATGGTGCCGGCTGCATTCTTGCCTTTTTTCAGGCGTTCCTCGGCCGTTTCTATACCGTGATCCATGGCATTGCGGATCAGGTGGAAGAAGATATGCCGCAGAATTTCATCCACGCGGCTGTCAACCAGCAGCAGAGGCGCTTTGAAATCAAGTATGGGCTTGGGCTTGTTCAGATCCCGGGCCAGCGAGTCGGCGTTGCGCAGGATCTCCTGCATCAGCTCAGGCAGGGTGGTGAACAGCTGGTTCTGCAGAGCCGTCCGCACGGGCTCCAGGACGGCATCGTGAATATCCTGGATGAAGGTATAGGCCCTGACGGCTTGCTGCGCGGACAGTACGATGCGGATCTGATTCTCGGCTGTCCGGCCGAGCTTTTCCACGGCCAGCTTTTGGTATTCGGCGATATAACGCACAAGAACGTGATGCTCGTCCAGAAGGTCCCGCAGGCTCACACCGTCCCCGGTCGCCTGCTCCAGCTGATGGATGCGGTCGGCAAGGCCACGGAATTGCAGAGTGCGGGCGGCGCCTTTCACTGTATGAAGATTCATCAAAATGATCTTGGTGAGTTCCCGCAGTGGAAGCTGCGCATCTTTTTGAGTGAGCAGTGTCACGTTTTGCTGCAGAAGTTCCTGTGAGCTTTTGATAAAGCGCTGGAATTCGCTCTCGCGGATATTGATGACCTCGGCCACCATATTCAGCTCTTCCGCTGAATGCCGGGCCTCCTGCTCCCATTTCCTCAGGTCGGTGACATCGCTGACGCTGACCAGGATCTTATCGACTTCATCCGCATCATTCACGATCGGATTCCAACCCAATTCAAAGTTCCGCACTTCCCCTTCCCGCGTATAGCGGATCATGCTGCGGGGGAAGGCTTCCTTGTTCAATTCAAAGTTCAGGACGGATTCTCCCAGGGTCGCCAGCACCACGCTCTGCACCTGATGCTGCTGGTCATCCGAGATATTGCTCTGGGCGAAAAGAAGCGGCAGCGCTTTCTGGTTTTCCAGCTGATCCAGTTCCAGAATATTCTTCAGATAGCTTGAATGATCCTTATGAATCAGCTGCTGCGGTCCATGGATGGCGAAGATCCCCAGCTCGATCGACTGCATGATCGAACGGATTTCGCGGGTCTGCTCTTCCACGCGGACTTCCAGAGTGGAAGCCAGTTGCCGGACTTCCGCTTCCGATGTTTCCGCCCGCTCGAAGGCATGCGAGAATCGCGCTGAAATCAGATAGGACTGGCAGAAGGTGAAAATGAAAACCCCGAGTCCGGCCAGCGGAACGTGAGTATAGTAACCGCGGAGCATGATCAGATCATGAAGGGCCATCGCGAAGAGGATCACGACGGAGGCGAAGAAGATGCCGATGCCATCGCGTTTCTGCCTGTAGGCGCGGAACATCACGACACAGGTATAGACGATCGCATAGAGGCCCACGAACTGATAGGTCTGGGTGCTTCCCACATAGGTGCGCACGTCAAGGATTGCGATGCTCACGAGGTAAACAAGGGAAATGCCGGTGATGCTGTAGACGACGCGCGAGGACATATCGTTGGGAAAGAGGGACTTCGTATAGAGCACGAACGATGTGAAGGCGAGGATCCAACTGAAGTTATAGACATAGACGCGGACGGAAAGATCAGTGGGAAGCAGGATGCCCCAGGTATCCGCCGTATCTCCCGCCAGAGTGTATAGACCCACGAAGAGGCAAAGGAGGCCATAGTAAAGAGTCGAGGTATCGCTGCGGCGCAGGAAGAAGAGACCGAAGTGATAGAAGCTCATCATGAAGACGGTGCCCACGATGAAAAATCCATAGGCCACGAGTCCCTGCAGATGGGCACGCACGCTTTCCTGAGTTCCCAGGTAAACGGGGGTTATCATCCCGCCGAAGAAAATATCGAAGTTCGCCACCTCGACCACGATGTCAAAGGCATTGCCGCGTGGTGTGAAGCTATAGTCCCATGAGCCACGCAATTTGCCGACGCTGGTTTCCGGGGTTTTTCCGAGTTTGCCGAACGTCGTGACGAGGCGCCCATCAATATAGATGCGGGCGCTGGAATAGATGCTTTCCATAAGGATGCGGAGTTCACGCGGCTGGTCGATGAGCACGCGGATGCGGTAGCTGGCATAACCATGGGCCGGGTAGGGGTGGGCGAAGTTCCAGCCCGCAGGAATTTCCATATAGGCCGGCGCTGCGGTGATGCCATCGGTCAGGATCCACTGTTCCCAGTAGAACTCGGTTTCGCCGCTGAGTTTCAGAAGAGGCGTCTCGTCAGGATTCCACGAGCGCAGATCCGCAACCCCTTTTTGCAAAGAGTAACCGTAACCCGTTCCCGAGAGAACGAGCAGCAGGATGCCCAGAGTTTGCAGAAGATGCGTAAGCAGACTCACTCCGATACCAGGACTTCGTTACCGGCATCGGATGATTTTCCTTGGAACTGAAGACCTTTAGTCCTGGACGACCGGAAAATTTTTCCCGGTCCACCCGCGGAATCCGCCCGTCATGGAAAGGACGCGCGTATAGCCCATCTTCTGGATGCTCTGCGCGGCCAGAATCGAGCGATATCCGCCGCCGCAGTAAAGAATGATCGGCGTTGAGAGATCGGGAATTTTCGTTTCAATATCCCGCTCAATCACGCCCTTGGATATATGCAGGGCCATCGGCAGATGACCGGCGTTCCATTCCGATTCTTCACGCACATCCACGAGCAGGAAATCCTTTTCTGGCTTCAATCGGTGAGCGACTTCATCCAGGGTGATTTCCCGAACATCCTTCTGGGCCTCGGCGACGATCTTAAGAAATCCCGGTGTATGGTCCAATGCACGACTCCATGAGCGTTTGAGCTAAGTCTGCTCGCATGTTCTCATAGGCCTTCCGACTTGTCAAAACACCAAAACGTTTTGCTCTCCCAACTTTGCATAGGAAATGAGCAGCTCTTGCGGATGCTACCTATCCTGCCTCAAGTCCGATTCTTTCTGTCCGTTAAGCTAGCGGGAGAATTGCCATGGAGTGTCTTCAATTTCCACCATGGCGAGTCTTGAGGAGGCCTCGATGCGACATTTATCGAAAAAGCAGGGTACCCTTTGGGTCAAGTGTCTGGCTCTGCCCCTGTCCTTGGGATGCTGGGGCGTGAGCGAAGCGCGAACCCTGACGCTGGAAGAGTATCTGAGCCAGGTACGCAGCAGCAATCAGTCCATGAAGAGTGCGCAGGCCAGCATCGAGGCAACCCGTCAGCGCGAAAATTCCAGTGACCTGATCACAACACCGCAGGCCTTCGGTCAGGTCGCGCATACCGTCGATGAGAAGCCGCCCAGCAGCTTTCTATCCGGCGATAAAATGGAAGCCACGTCCTATAGCTTCGGCGTCCAGAAAATCTGGAGCTTTGGTCTGCAATCGCAGATTAGTTATAACGTGAATCAGGTGGAGCTGGAGCGCGAGGATATTCCCACTGCGCTAGGCGTCGGAGGCAACGGGGCGCTCATTCCGAACCCTCTGGCGGCTTTGAATGATGAAAGCCTGAAGAAATTCGCGGAAGGCCGGACCCAGCTCGATCTGGTGCAGCCGCTCTGGAAGAACTGGCTCGGCCGTGAGTATGATCTGACCCGTGAAACGACTCAGGCCAAACTCTCGGCGCAAAGACAGGGTGAGCAGTACAAGATCAAAGCGATGCTGGCCCAGGCGGAATTCATCTACTGGCAGCTGGCGCTGGCTACCGATGCCGTGCGCACCCAGGAAGGGGCTTTGGTCCGCTTCCAAAAAATTCGGGATTGGGTGAAAAATCGCGTGAATATGTCGCTCGCGGACCGCGCGGACCTTCTGCAGGCGGAAGCCGGTCTGAAAGCGCGGCGCTTCGAATTGGAAATCACCGAGCGCGATCGCACCTCGTTGCAGCGCACCTTCAATTCCTTGCGCTCCGTTCCGGGTGACCGTCTGGATGCGGATGTCATGCCGATCAGCTCGCGCATGCTGAGTGATATGAGCATGGCCGCCGGTTCCATCAAGCGCCTGGATATCGAAGTGGCCCGATCCTTGGAAAAAGCCGCGGAATCCGAAGTCCAGCAGTGGCGTGAAAAATTCAAGCCGGATGTCTCCATCTTCGGCAGCTATGCGATGAACTCGCGGGATGACTCCCTTGGTACCGCGGCCTCGGATGCCTTCAAGTCCGATAAACCCACGATGATCATCGGCGTGAAGTTTTCCACGCCGCTCGACCGTGACCTTATCAATCGCGAACGCCAGGGCCTTGTGAAAGCCAGCGAATCCGCCCGACTGGACCGCGAGCAGAAGGAATTCAATGCCCGCCAGGAGTGGGAGGATCTGATGCGTCAGCTGAGTGATGCCCGTACCCGGCTGCAGCTGGCCAATGAAATCGAAAGCGCACAGAAACAAAAACTCGACTATGAGAAAAATCGTCTGGAACGCGGTCGCACCACGACCTATCAGATCCTGCTTTTTGAACAGGATTATGCCAGTGCCCAGTTGGGCACGATCAAGGCGAAAGCTGACATCCTGGGCATAATCGCGAAACTCAAGTCGTTCGGAGATGCCGCATGAATCTCGCCAGCCTTTCCATCAAACGCCCGGTTTTCATCACCTGCCTTGTGCTGGCGATGCTGGCTGCCGGCGCCATGTCCTTCGTGAAGCTCGGCGTGGATCTCTTCCCGAATGTGACCTTCCCCTTCGTATCAGTGTGGACGGTTTATCCGGGCGCCGGCCCCAAGGAAATCGAAACACTGGTTTCGAAGCTCCTGGAAGAGCAGATCGCCACCATTCCCGGTTTGAAGAGCGTGGGCTCGGTGAACCAGGAAGGCCTGAGCGTGGTCTCGGCGGAGTTCACGCTCGAAACGGATGTGAAATATGCGGAGCAGCAGGTCAAGGATAAGATTGCGATGGTGAGGCGCAACCTGCCGGATGGGGCCGAGGAGCCCCTGGTTCGCAGGATTGACCCTTCGGAACAGCCGGTCGCGATTATTGCTGTCCAGGCGAATCTGCCGCCTACCCAGCTCTTTGACCTTGCGGATCGCACGGTGCGTCCTCTCTTTGAACAGATTCCGCATGTGGGTCTGGTCGAAGTCCTCGGCGGCCGCAAGCGTGAAATTCACGTTCTGCTCGATCGCCAGAAGATGAAGGCCCGTGAACTTTCCGTGAATATGATAGCGCAGAGGCTCGGTGCCTCGGGCATGAATATCCCGGCCGGTAAGGTCACGGAAAGCACCAAGGAAATCGTTTACCGGACCCTTGGCGAATATCGTTCATTGGATGAAATCGGCAAGACGGTCGTGAACTTCCTTGGTAACGAGGTTCCCGTTCAGGTTCGCGATGTGGCCGAGGTCGTCGACAACATGAAGGATGAAACCACCCGGACGTACTTCAATGGCCAGCAGGCCATCTTTTTGAATGTCTATAGGCAGTCGGGATCCAACACCGTCGAGGTCGTGGATTCGGTGATCAAAAAGATGGAAAAACTTGCGGCAACGATGAAAGACCAGCCCGGCACGCCGAAAATCGAACTCGTGCGCGACGGCAGCAAGCTGATTCGAGCCAACATCGCCGATGTCTATGAATCCATCATCATCGGTATCATCCTCACCATTATCGTGGTGTACTTCTTTCTGGCCAACGGACGATCCACCATCATCACGGGTTTGGCGCTCCCCAACTCTCTTCTGGGCGCGTTTATTCTGATGGCGATCTTTGGCTTTACGATCAACATCATGACCCTGCTTGCTTTGAGCCTTGCCGTCGGCCTTCTGGTCGATGATGCGATCGTGGTGCGGGAAAACATCTTCCGGCATATCGAACTCGGGGAAACTCCGATCAATGCCGCGATCAAGGGTACAACGGAAGTGACCCTGGCGGTTGTGGCCACTACGCTCGCGGTTATCGCGGTGTTCGGTCCCATCGCCTTCCTTCAGGGTATAGTAGGGCAGTTCCTGAAAGAATTCGGTCTGACGATCTGCTTTGCCATGGCCATCTCGCTCTTCGATGCCTTGACCATCGCGCCCATGCTGTCAGCGTATCTGGCTGGTGCAGCGCACGCATCACCGAAAAAAGGCGTCTACTATTACACGATGGGTGCGGTCCTGCGCGCCTTTGGGCGCTTTCAGGACTGGCTCGAACATCTTTATGAAGGTCTATTGAAGCGCGTCGTGCGTCTGCCCTGGCTCTTCATCGCCGGTGCGATCATGGTGTTCCTGGCCTGTATGAGTCTTGCGAAATATGTTCCCAAGACTTTCCTTACCCCCCAGGACTTCGGTGAATTCCTGATCACGCTCGACACGCCTCCGGGCACCAGCCTGGAAGAGATGGCGAAGCTGGCCCTGGCCGCGGAAGGCACTGTGCGCAACTTCTCGGAAGTGCGCCGCACCGCTCTTACGGTCGGTAAAAACAGCAAGAGCAACTTCGCGGAATACTTCGTCGAGCTGGTCCCCCGCGGGGAACGGAACATCAATACCTCGGAGTTCAAGGACGAGCTGCGCAAGGCTCTGACCAAATACAAAGCCGCCAACCCCATCGTCAAGGACATCGACCTTGTCGCGGCCGGCATGCGCCCCTATAACGTCAACATCGAAGGCGCGGACCTCGCAGAAATCGAAGGCATTGCCCGGGAACTCTTCACGCGCATCAAAGATCATCCCGCGCTGCAGGATGTGGATATCAACTACCGCCCCGGCAAGCCTGAAGTTCAGGTGCACATTGATCAAAAGCGGGCGCAAAGGCTCGGCGTCTTGGTCAATAGCGTCGGCGCGGAACTCCGGGGTCAGATCGAAGGTGTGACGCCCGCCGTATTCCGGGTGGATGGCGAAGAATATGATATCCGTCTGCGCATGAATGAAAGCGAAAGAAATCTGAAGAAGGAATGGGCGTCGATTTACGTGCCCAACATGAACTTTTCCAATGTGCGGCTGAGTGATTTCGCGCGCTATGAAGAGGCCGAGGGTCCTTCGACCATCAACCGCCGCAACCGGATGCGCTATATTCAGCTGAATGCGGATATCACGCCGGGTGGTGCGGGCCTGGATGCCGCGATGAAGGACACCGCCAGGATTCTGACCGAAGAGATGAAAATTCCGCCCGGGGTGACCTTTAAGTTCGTGGGCCAGGGCGAAAGCTACCAGGAAATGAAGGAGAACATGATCGTGGCGATGACGCTCGGCGTGCTCTTCATCTATCTCGTGCTGGCGAGTCTTTACGAGTCATTCATCACGCCCTTTACCATCATGCTCGTTCTGCCCCTGGCGATTTGCGGAGCGGTGGCGGGTCTTTACTTTGGCAACAAGTCCCTCGACCTCTTCTCGATGATCGGCTGCATCCTGCTCCTTGGGGTTGCGATCAAGAACTCGATCCTCCTTGTGGATTTCGCCAACCAGAAAGTCCAGGAAGGCATGACCCGCAACGAGGCCATGATCCTGGCCGGCAAGACCCGACTGCGGCCGATTCTGATGACGACGTTTGCCTTGATCGCCGGTATGCTGCCGATCGCCATCGGTCTGAACGAGGCCTCGGCCCAGCGGACCAGTATGGGTGTGGCCATTATCGGGGGTCTGATTTCCTCGACGCTTTTGACTTTGATCGTGATTCCAGCCGCGTACTCCTATATTGACCGCTTCCGGGTCTGGAGTCTGGGTGTGATGAAGAAAATCTTTATGGCGAAGTGATGGCGGAAAAGCGGCAATACAGTCGATCCCTTCAAAGACGTCTCGTCATCACGATCCTGGTGGCGAGTTCGGCTCTCACGACCTTATTTACCGCGATATCCTTCTATCTGGATTATCGCGAGGAAATGAACAGCCTCGCCTCGACCTTGGAAAGCATCGAACACAGCAGCGTCAATAACATTGCCCAATCGCTCTATGACTTCAATTCCGAAGCCGTCCAGACCCAGATCAAAGGGATCACGGGCATCCGTGACATCATGAAGGTCCTGGTTTTTGGAGAGGATGGCAAGGTCTATGCCCAGGCCAAGGCCGAGCCCCATAAAAATGAGGTGGTGAGCTTCGTCGGTTTGGAAAAAGTCTTTGAAGAGAATCGGACCATCAAGATCTTTCCCCTCATGAACCCAAAGGAGCCCACGGAGCAGATTGGTTCGCTCTCGGTCGAGGCGTCCCAGCGGAATATGCTCGTGCGACTTTCGAACAAGGCCATCTATTTCTTTTTCACCCAGGGCATGAAGACCCTGATTGTTTCCCTGATCATCATCTGGATTTTCCGTTTCCTCGTGACGCAGCATCTGTGGAAAATCGTCAAGCACCTGGGAATCTATGATTTCCAGGCGGAAACGATGGGTGATCCTCTGAGCCTGAAGAGGAGCGCTCCGCCTCGGCCGGACGAGTTGGACGCGCTGGTCGATACCGTGAATACCCTCTCGCAGAGACTTCACTTTTATAATGCCGCGATGAAGGAGCAGTTCTCGATCAAGGAGCAGGAAGTCCGCGATCAAAGGGCCATCGCCAATAATGTCGTGAAACTGGCGACTCTTGGGGAAATGGCCGGCGGCATCGCGCATGAGATTAATAATCCGCTTCACATCATCAAAGGATATAATGATATCCTGGTGGATCAGCTGGGACAGGGCATCATGGATCGTGAAGTTCTGCATCGCGCTTCCCTCGTTATTGAGAAGAACACCAACCGCATTGCCCGTATCGTGTCCAGCCTTCTGATGTTCTCCCGGAAGGGCGATCAGGAAACCTTCGGCCTTATAAATATGCCGAAGCTGATCGACCAGGTGGTTTCCATCACGCAGCCTCTGGCGGAAAACCATGGCATCCGCTATGAAGTCGACCTCGATGATTTGAATGATGCGCGCGCCGTGGAATGCAACGAAGTGCAGATTGCCCAGGTGCTGATCAACATCATCAATAATGCGATAGATGCCATAGTCGAGCATGAGCGGCGTGATCCCTGGATTCGCGTCGTCGGCCGTGCTGATGGCGATGGTGTGGCGATCGAGGTGATCGACTGCGGTCCTGGCATTCCGGATGAAGTGGCGGCCAAGATGTTTGAACCATTCTTCACGACCAAGGAAGTGGGCAAGGGCACCGGCCTTGGGCTCAGCATGAGCCTTGGCATAGTCGAGCAGCATCACGGCCGCCTTTATTTGGACAAGGCGCGGCCTCATACCTCTTTTGTCGTTGAACTTCCGTATCAACACGAGGCCGAACGGAAAGCCTCCTAATCGCAGAAAGGACAGCCCTTGGCAAAAATCCACGGACCATCCGCGACGCGCGCCACCATTCTTTATGCAGCCGGCCTTGGGGTTTGGTTCTGGGCCCGCACGCTGAGTGGACAAATGGGAAAGCCACCGTACGCAGCGATTGCCATGCTGGTTGTGGCGATGCTGGCCGGGCCGGTGGCTTTGATGAATTTTTTCAAGATCGTTTGGGGCAGCTTCAAAACCGAGCGCTCCGTTCCCGTCTTTCTCCTGGAACTCGCCTATTCCGCGATCCTGCCCGGACTCTTTTTCGCCTGGCATATCATGAGCATGATTCGCTAAGCCGCAAAGCGGCGGGTAAGACGCCGCCGACCCCGCAATTCCAATTCACTGTCATTTTGAGTCGTCTGCTATCAGGTCTTTGATTTGTATCGCGGCCGCGCGTTACGACCAGGCAAGCCCTGACGATCAAAATAAGGACAGACCGATGCATTTTCTTTTTCCTCGCCTTCCTTTGGCCTTCGGCTTGTTGATTCTTTTGGTCCCGGCTGCCTGTGATAAAGAGGCTTCTCGGGAAAAGCCGCTGCAGCCGCCGACTCGGGTGGAAGAAACCAAACCAGCGCCGCCGCCTTCGAACGGTCCGAAAAAACCGATACCGATGATACCCACGGTTGAACCCAAGCCTCGGGAACCTGCTAAGCCTTCCGTGGAGCCCGATCTGTCTGCCCCCGCGCCCACAGAGTCGGTCGAGGTCTTGGAAAGAAAGTGGGAGCTGAAGCAACCAAAACTAACGGTGAAAGATATAGAAGCTTTGTCGTTGCCTCCTGTGACGCTGTCCTGGGCGGACAGGTTTGAAGGAGTGGCTCAACTGCGGCAAGAGTTGATTAAGTATTACAGCCAGCAATGGACAAGCAATCAAAGCGACCTCAATGCTTTGCAGGCGAACCTCGATACGTCCTATGAAAACTTCAAAAAAGCGTCTGCGACGTCCAGCATGGAACGCCATGAAGCTGCGAGCGCGAAGCTTTGGAATGAGCGCCTGGATATCTTGCGAAAGGAATATAAGCGGGTCACGGACACTTTCGAAAAGCGGGTGGAAAAGGCGCAGGGTTCTTTTAAATCGGAATGTGAATCCTCACTTCGCAGTATCGCAGCGTCCCTGTCGCGCTCGATGAATAAAAATAGCGAACTGCCCACGGAGTCGAACGATCCCAATTACTACCTGACCGAGACGCTGTCGGGTATCAAACTATCCTTTCAATGCGATCGGGACCTGATGGCCGAATTCTACCCGACCTATCGCACGGAGAAAGCCGACCTTGAGCGCCAGCTTAAGCTGGAAACAGGGCCGCTGATTTCGATTCAAGCAGCCTATCAGGAAGCTGTTCAGCGCCTGAAAGGTGATGAGACAAAAGCCTTGGAATTGGCGGCAGGCGTTGCCCAATCCACGACTTTTGAAAAACGCCCGCTGGATCGAAATCAACTGGATGCCGCGGCCTTGAGTACCGTGACCCTGCTCGTGGATAATATGCTGGATAGGTGGTATAAGCGCTTTCAGTGCGGGGACGCAGCGCATGCTGAAGATTGCAAAAAGCGTCTGACAGTAATAAACGATAAACTTGCCAAGCGTCAGGCTTCCCTGCAGGACAGGGGGTTTTTCAGCAATAGAGTCCTGACTGCCGACTGGATTCGCAATCAAGTCGTTGGTGACTTTGAGGCCATGTACGAAAGGACCAGTTATCTTCTGAAGAAGCCATCCATGATGGATTGGGCTCTTTTCCGACTTTGGGATCATTCGATCAGCAGTCAGGAAAAACCTGGCAATCGCTTCATGTCCTCCATGATTATCATATCGTCCCGTATGTTGGACAGCAGCGTCGATTCCAATCCACTGAATCTGACGTCGTCCACGAACCTTTTGGATTCACGGATTTCTGAAGTTTCGCTGGTGGAATATATAGATAATATGGGCAAGTATCTGGCAGTGGCAGGCTGGAAACGCAGCACGTTCCCTGTGATGGCTGGCGATTATGGATACCTTCTGCAGAACGCTGCCGATACTTCGGAGCGGCTGAAAATCATTCAAGACTTCCAGGCGGAAGCGCAAAAAAACCTTGCCGACTGGGACGAGGAACGCGCGTTTATCCGGGAACTCATCCAGAATGTACCTTATATGCAGGACTTAAAGAACGTTTGGGAACGACTCAGCCCGGCTGCGGTCCGCGAGATCAAGCTGTTCACCGCCAGCGAAGAGCTGCGGGTCCGCGAGCAGAATCTCGTCGACTCCATTCAATTGACCGGCATAGCCCTGAGTCTGCCCCTGGTCGCCGACGGTCAACTGAATAGCAGGCATCTTTTCGTGAGCAACTGGCTCAATGACCTGAAAGTGGATTTGGACCTGCTTTTGGGAACGTTGTTTGACCCCTTGTAATTTAGATCGCAAACCATCGGCTCGATTTAATCCCAAACGTTTTCATAACGAGTCCCCGCGGCGCAATCGTCGCGGGTGGCACGAAGGCTTTGCGCTTCTGAATCTTGGCGATCAGGATGTCGCTGACGATGTGGGATAGATCAGCAAATGTCCAGATCAGATACCAGGGTGACAGGATCACCGTCTTATACACAGTAAAGAGGGAATAACCCTTGTAATAGAGCCAGGGCGCGACCAGAAGGAAGAGCCACGACGCCTTGAGCCAGGTTCCGATCACCGGCCAATGCAGAATCCCTCGGTGAGTGAAGAAGTAACCAAAGGGAGCCCAGATCAGGTTGTGCAGCATGTTCAGCACGTACTGCAAGGGTTTCACGAGATGCAGCAGCAGTCTGAACCGCATCTTTTTCAGGCCATGGGTCAGAAATCCCAAGGGAGCCGTCCGGGCACCACAGCGATTGCCCCGCACGTCCAGATCGGGATTCAAATAGCGGCAGCAGTAAGCATAGAAAGCCGCATAAGCGCCCCAGAGTCCCAACTCTTCATAGCTTTGCGGCAGACCCTTCGCCGCGACAATGGAGACACCCGAGATGGTGCCAAACACCCAGTCCACATACCAATTCTTCATGAGTTCTCCCATTCCTTCCTTGGAATGACAAACGAACCCAATCTTGCTGATTTCAAAAAAAAATTCAATGCAGGATTCCGATGTTCCAGACATAATGGGCGGCAGCTCTTACCCTTCGGGCCCACTAGTTCAGGACATTTCATGGTACCTATCGAAATCAAACTGCCTTACTCCCAGCTTGTGATGCAGGGCTTTCAGTCCAATCCCTATGCCGCGCGCCGCGCCGTGGCCCTGCATGGCTGGCTGGATAACTGCTTCAGTTTCCGTCCTCTGGCCGAGCGCCTGCCCGAGGTCAACATCATCGCTTTCGATTTGCCTGGGCATGGCGATTCCAGTACCCTCCCTGAGGGCGTGAGCTTTGATTTTCATCAGTACCTTGTGTGGCTGCATGAGCTGATCACAGCTCTGGATGGCCCACCTGACATTCTGCTCGGACATTCCATGGGAGCTGCTATCATGAGTCTGTATGCGGGTGTCTTTCCCGAACATGCAGCGCAGTTGATTCTGATCGAGGGGATTGGTCCCTTGAGCGCGCCTGAAGACGAGGCGCCCCAAAAGATGCGGGCCTATATCCAAAGCTGGCTGCAGCCGGCGCGTCTTCGGAATGCGATCTATGCGAACCGGGACGAGGCTGTGCGGGCGCGACAGAAAAATGGGCCTCTGACCATGGAGAGCGCACAGATATTGGCTGAACGTGGAGTCGCAGCGCGGGGGCAGGGCGTTGTTTGGAAACACGATCCGCGTTTGAAATTACCGAGCCGCTATCAATTCAGCGAGGCGCAGACGCTGGCTTATCTGGGAGCGATAACCTCGTCGACCCTTTACATCGAGGCGACGCAGACCATCATCCCCGACAATGATTTGACCCGGAAACGGAAAGAGACTGTACGGGGTATGCAGTCGGTCACGCTCGCGGGTGGGCATCATCTGCATTTGGACGATCCGGAACCGGTGGCTCAGGCCATTCGGAGTTTTTTAAAATTGGAGGTCGTATGAAACATTGGTTGGCCACACTTGCTTTGGTTTCTTCCTTTTCGGCCGTGGAAGCAGCGGATTTGAAACTGAATGATCCCGCCCCCACGTTTACGCTGAAAAATCAGGACGGCAAGGACTTCGATTTGAAATCCCGCGCCGGTCAATGGACGGTGCTTTATTTCTATCCCAAGGCCGAAACCCCAGGCTGCACCAAGCAGGCCTGCGCCTTCCGCGATAACATCAAAAAGATTCGCGCCCAGGGCGCCGAGGTTTATGGCATCAGCGGGGACACGGTGGAAAAGCAGGCTGGTTTTCATAAATCCCAGCGTTTGAATTTCGATCTGCTGGCGGATCCCGATGCGAAAGTCATTGAGCAGTACGGCGCGAAGATGCCGATGGTCGCGATGTCCAAACGATGGACCTTCATCGTCAACCCGGAACTGAAGATCGTGTCGATCGATAAGGATGTGGACCCGGTGATCGATTCCGAAAAAATCGCCGATCAGATCGCCGAGCTGAAAAAGAAGTAAGACAAAACCCGCGAAGAGATTCGCGGGTTATTTTTTTCCAGGAGGACAGGCTTCGGAAGGCCAGTAAAGGGGCTGGTAGCAGCTGTCCGCGATCCCTTTGCGCTTTTCGGTCGTTTGGCATCCAAAAATTGGACAGATGAAACTGATGCACACGAGCAAACGCCATTGAAAAGGCATGGGCTAAACTCCGTTTTTTGTAAGCAACCCCTTTAAAATACTTCATTTTGCCGGAAATATCCAGGCCGGTGGCCGCCGTGGCCAGAAGCTTGCAAATCCTCGTGCGGCGCGACCTGCGTCCCATGCCCCTTTCTGAGCGGAGTTACCTCGTGGATACTGAAGCTAAAAACGCCCTGTCCATTCCCGGCAAGAATGATTATTCCGAGGCCGCTCGCCTGGATAGGCTCGCCTTTATCCAAAAGCAAAGTGGAGCCGCAGCCCAGCAAATCGGGAGCGCGAACCTTGACGCGACCCAGATGCGCGGCACTGTTGAGAATTTTATCGGCTCCATCCAGGTTCCCGTCGGTCTTGCCGGGCCCTTGCTCTTTGATGGTGCCAGCGTCCAGGGCATGATCACAGCCCCTTTCGCCACGACCGAAGGCGCTCTGGTGGCTTCCGCCTGCCGGGGATCGCGACTTCTGACGGCTGCGGGTGGCGTCTATACCCAAGTGATTTCGCAATCGGTGCATCGCGCGCCCTCATTCAATGTCGACAGCCTGCGCGAGGCGATTCGCTTGAAAGAGTTCGTGGAAAGCCAGCTGCATGTGATGCAGGCTTTTGTGCGTCAGGCCTCGAAGCACGCTGTCCTTCAGGAAATCGTTCCCTTTGTGAACGGCCGCACCCTGCATGTCGTCATGCATTTTTCCACCGGTGATGCCGCCGGCCAGAATATGGTGACTGTCGTCGCGGATCACTTAAGCCGTGAGTTGGTGAAACTCGCCGAGGCCAATCTTGGTATTGCGATTCGCTCGTTTCAGATCGAAGGCGGGATGAATGGCGATAAGAAAGTAAATTTCTACAGCTTTATCAAAGGCCGCGGCGTGCGGGTGGCAGCGGAATGCTTTATTCCGAACCATGTCTTCCTCGAACAGTTCCGTCTGGACCCGGATGCCTTCCATGAACACTATCAACGCGGTGTGGCCGCCAGCAGTCTGGTCGGCGGCATGGGTGTGAACGTGAATATCGCCAATGCGCTGGCGGCCCTTTTCATCGCCACGGGCCAGGATGTGGCTTCGGTGCATGAATCGAGCTTGGGTTACCTGCTGGTGGAAAGGGATACTGATGGCCTTTACTGCTGCTTGACCTTGCCCTCGCTTCTGGTGGGCACGGTGGGCGGCGGCACGATACTTCCGACGCAAAGCGAAGGCCTGGCCTTGCTCGATTGCGTCGGCGCGGGCAGGAAGGGACGTCTTGCGGAGATTATCGCAGGCTTCTGTCTCGCCCTGGACCTTTCCACATGGTCCGCGATCGCAGCCCATACCTTTACGGATGCTCATAAGAGGCTGGGGCGGCGTTGATAGTCGGCCGTCACTTCGGTTTTTTAATGTAATTCAGCGTGACCGTCAGATCCAGCGCCGTGTGAAAACAATCCATCTTGGTGTCACTGTCATCATTGTCGCCGGTGGCGATCAGGTCCACCGGGACCTGGACCTTGCCCTGTATGCCTTTGGCAATGCCGGCGATCTCGCTGTAGTTCAGCTTCAAAAGGATCGGGCCTTCGGTGTCGGTCCCTGGGAAGGTGCAGCGTTCCATGGCGCCCACGCAGAAGGGGAGCGCTTTGAAATCCACCGGCGACTCGCGCACCTTCAGGAAATCCCACTTATAAAACCCGTTGATCTTATCCAGCTTCGGAATGAAGTCCTTGTTGCTGGAGAAGATCACGAAATCATCTATGGTCAGAATCAGGAAATCATCATACTGCACTTTCGCATTCGCTGGGGTTTCCAGGTTCATGCTGCAGATTTCGCTGCCCTCGGGCAGTTTCAGATTTTGGGTTGATACTTTCTGCGCCTGCAGCTGGGCTTCCACCGGACCTTTATTCGGCTCGACGTTGAAGGCGCATTTTTTGCTTTCCGGGAACACGAGTTTCACCTGGCTCGTCAGCAGCTGGACGGGTTTTTCACAGCTCTGATTCAGCTGCAGATCGGTGGAAGACGTGTCGATGACGGTGGATGTCACGGGGACGTTGGCGGGTTCCTTGGACGTCGTGACTTTGGGCGTCGTGGTCGTGACCTTGGCTTCTTCGGCCGCTGTTTCCGCTTCCTCGGCTTTGCCCCGGAATTGACTGGTTTTACATCCAATAGCAGCGAACGATCCGATCAGGACGGAAACCGTGAGAAGCTTCATGCACCACTCCCTTTAAGCCTTGCTTTCCAGCTTAGAAGAGACAGGGTGGAGCGTCAACTCAAGACCTTGAAAGGAGGGGCGCGAAGCCCCTCGGCTTCGGTCAGCGCACGAAGTCCAAAGCTTTTTCAATCACGCCGGTTCCAAAGAAAGAAGGCACATGATTGCTGCCTTTGACCTTCCAAAGCCCGACGCGGCTATCGCCGGTGCAGTCGGTCCAGGTGTAGGTATCCGTTTCCTTGCTGAAGTCGAGGCCGAAAAAGTCGGTGAAGCCGCCGTCAATCGCGGGCAGACCAATGGGTCCAGGCCGGCTCACGTCGATCTCCCACTTCACGCGCACAAGGTCCAGGGCCTTGGTTTGATCGGTCCGGGTCTGGCAGTTGTTGATGTCGACCCAGCGGCCGGTGGTCGTGAAAGCCCCGGGCGAGCGACCCTGGCCTTCGAAGCCCACGATCGTGTCTTCGTCACCGTGAATCTGAAGGATATTGAGAGGCGCAGGGTTTTTGCATTCCGCTGCCGTTTCAAAGGTCGAACCGGCAATGGATACGATCCCGCGCAGCAGGTCGGGGCGACTGCAGGCCATGGTATAGGCCATGTACCCGCCATTGGAATGGCCGATGATATAAACGCGCGAGGGATCCACGGCAAAACGGGTCTTGGCTTCCTCGATCAGACCGCTCAGGTAGGCGACGTCATCGACGCCGGTTTTCTCGTCATCGCAGCACTGCGGAGTCGCGTTCCAGAAGCGCAGGCCCTTCGAATCCTGGATGCCGTTGGGCATCAGAAGGAGGAACTGCTGACGGTCATTCACTCGCGTCAGGCCGAGCCAAAGATCTGTCTGCTCTGCCGAACTGCGTACGCCATGGAGGAAGACCACCAGGGGGTAGGACTTGGATTCGCTGTAACCGAAGGGCGTGACCAATTTGGCTGGTCTTGCGCCGCCGAGTTCAAAGGTTTTCGCCTGAACACTGGCACTGATCAAGGAGCCTAGGCCGAGACATAGGATGAGTTTACGCAGCATGGATTCCCTCTAAGTATTGAATGGGCTAAGACTTGGTTGTACGCAATCGTCCGCTTCTAGCCCGAAGCGAGTATGTATAGCAAGCCCTTTCTGGGTGGGGAATCCGGCTTGCGCTTGCTCGGTTGGCGTATGATTTGCGTGTAAAATTGCGGCGCGGAACAGTTGCCATTCCTTTAAAACTCCCTTACATTGCCGCGACCGCAAAAAATTCAGGAGCACCCCCATGACGTCCCCGTTTATGATCGCCGTATCCGGTGGTTCTGGCTCAGGCAAGACGACCTTCGTCAGTAAACTGTGGAATCGTTTGGAAGTGGAACGGCCTTTGGTGATCAGCATTGATCATTATTATAGCGACCTTTCACAGCTGCCCTTCGAAGAGCGCGCGAAAAAGAACTTTGATGATCCTGATGCCATCGAACGGGATCTTCTGCATGAGCAGATCAGTCTTTTGCGCAACGGCGTGCCGGTCGAACGCCCTTGTTATGATTTCGCGAGCCATACCCGCCTTGCGAAGACGGAACGCCTGGAGCCCAGCAGCATCATCATCGTCGACGGAATCTTCTCGCTCTGTTATCCCGAGCTCCTGAAACTTTTTGATCTGAAGATCTTCCTCGATGTGGAAGACGATGTGCGCGTGGTTCGCCGCATAGGTCGTGATATCGCGGAACGCGGCCGCAGTTTTGATAACTGCGCGGGGCAGTACCTGGGTTCAGTGAAGGCCATGTATCAGAAGCATATCGAGCCTTCCAAGGATATGGCGGATTTCATTATACCGTGGCACAGCTTCAACGAGCGTGCGGTGAATTTCCTGGCGAATCTGGTTCAGATGGAAGTGCAGAACAAGAGGGCCCAGGCATCGCGGTGAACAGTAAATATGAGACGATTCTGTAGTTGATATGCGACAGGCGTAACAACCGCAGAATCATACTTCCTGGTAATAGGCTCTCAAGCCATTTTGCAGATTCTTTCCGAGCTTTCGAGCATCCTCAATTTTTCAGTTATTTCCGTGAACTAAAAATCGAAATCCTGACGGCGACGTCAGGAGCGGCGTGAATTCGTCCGTCGAGATCACGAGTTTCTTCCTGAAAATGCACCTGGTCCAAGCTTTAATCACCCCGACTTTCCCCCTCGAAACCAGGCCTTTAAGCGTTTTGTCTAAATGACAAGGATCGCTTACCGTTTTGTATGTTTGGATGCAGGGAGCGCAAAGCATCCGAAGCGGTTGGAACAAGGACGATGCAACGACCGCATTTAGAGGAGGAGTCCATGAGTAAATTCAGCCAGTTACTGGGGGGAGCCCATTTTTCAGGGCCACTATTGTTATTGCTTCTGGCCGCTTGCGATAATCCACCGCCTGCATTCCGCGAGGACGTGACACCTATTGGAGAAGGTCGCGTTTATTCCGGTGACGCCACGGCTGAAAACGGCAGCAGCGATCTGGATGCGCAGGGAGACGACCACACAGCCGCAGACCGCGGTGAAGATGGCCCGGGCCTGCCCGCAGTCGCCGCAGCCTCCTGGAGCTTCCAGGCGACCACGCTGGCCCCGGGAAGCCTGTCCCTGGACCTTGCCAACGGTCAGTTCCAACAGCGTTTCAAAATGGATAACAACGTCGTGGCGACCCGCCTTGATTTTAATCAGGTGAACCGCCCCGTCGTGACTGAAGCCTTCCGTCAGGGTTCGGAGCAGGAATTCAAAAGCGAAAGCTTCTCGCAATCCGCAAGTGCCGCGGGTCTGCTGGATGTTCTCGTCGTCGTGGATACCTCGGGCTCCATGAAGGAAGAACAAAGCAATCTGAGCACCAAACTGCTGCCTCTTCTGAAATATGTGAAGGACGCAGATTGGAAGATCGGTGTTGTGACGACTGATCCGAATGAAGGCTGCTTGCGCGGCCTGATTCGCAAAGGTGATCGCAATGCCGAGCAGCTTTTCGCCAATGCCGTGAACGCGGGTATCCAGGGTAGCGGTAATGAGCGCGGTATCCTTCAGGCCGTCAATGGTCTGAAAGGCGAGTGCAACCAGGGCGGATCCTGGCTGCGCACCAACTCGACCGTCGCTGTGCTGATCGTCAGTGACGAGGATAACTGTTCGGCCGGACAGGATTGTGGAAACGATCCCTGGGCGAAGTCGGACTACCTTGTGAACTATCTGAGCAGCATCCGTAAGGTCGGTGTCAACGCCCGTACCTATGGTATCGTGTGGCATCCCTCCGTCACTCAAAGCGCTTGTAACACGGCGTTCCATGCCGCTCGCGTCTATGCGGACGCGATCAGCCGCACCAACGGGACCTGGGGTTCGATCTGCGATGCGGATTACTCCAGCACCTTGAGCGCGATTTCGTATGACCTGAGCGTGATCCTGAAAAACCAGTTCGCCCTTCAGTATGAGCCCTTTGCCAAGTCGCTGAAAGTTTTTGTGAACAATCAGCTGCAAAGCTCGGGCTATAAACTGACCGGCAACGTTCTGGAATTCACCACGGCTCCTGCGGCCGGTTCCACCATCAAGGTGGAATATGAGTTCACGAACGAACCACCACGGAACGAATTCTTCCTGGGTAACGTCGCGGACAGCTCGACCCTTCAGGTTTACCTGGACGGCGCGCCCACCTCGGCCTTTACCTATGACGCTGGCGCCCGTAGCATTCGCTTTGCCGCGGCACCCATGGTGTACGAAATCAAAGCTGTGTATCGCAAAGACGGCGAACTGAAGAATGACTTCCAGATTGGCAGCAATGCCAACGCTTCGACCATCAAAGTTTCAGTTAACGGCAAAGCCACCACAGGCTTTACCTATAACGCCGGCACCGGCCTTGTTCGTCTGAACGCAACTCCTGCGGATGCGGCCCAGGTCAATGTCAGCTTTGATCAGATCCTGAGTCCCAAACTCCGTTACCCCATCTACGCGGCTGCTGACGTGCGCAATCAGGTTCGCGTTTACGATGCGAACACGACCCGCTCGATTCCCGTGACCGTGGAGCGCGACGAGATCGTGTTCCAGGCTCGTGATTACAAGGCTCTGCGTGACGTCCTCGTGGTGTACCCAGCTGGTGGTGAAGATGCCCGGACCATCGACCTCGGTCGCACGGTTCTGGAAAATAGCGTGAAGATCAAAGGTCTGAAGTCCGGTGCCTGTGATGGCAACCTCTTCACGATCTCGGGCACGGCCCTTGACCTGAAGGACTGTAAGTTCCAGGCCAACGAAGGCGTCCTGATCGAGTTCACCTATGCTGCGGACCATACCAACAGCTTCGATCTGGGTGACCTGGAACTCGACCTTTCGCAGTATCGCTGGAAAGTGGCTGTGAACGGTGTGGAAACCTCGACTTATACCATCAATGACAACGAGCTGGTCTTCCCGGACCTGCCGATGAATGCCAAGGTGGATGTGAGTCTCTACAAGGTTACCCACTAAGCTTAGAGGTTTAAAAGGTGGGAAGACTCTGGAAGGGAATAACCTTCTGGTTGAATAGAGAGGCAGGTTGAGGCCTCTCGGATTAAAAAGGAGGTCAGATGACCTCCTTCTTTTTTTCGTGATCCAAAAGCACGCGTTTGATGATCTGCAGCAGTTCGTCGCCTTTGAAGGGTTTGATCAACCAACCATTCACGCCCAGTTCCTTGGCCCTTTTGATCATCGCATTGTCCCCCTGCTGGGTGAGCACGATGATGGGGCCGGTGAATCGCCGGTCCTCCCGCAGGATGCGCGAGAGTTCCAGTCCTTCCAGATTCGGCATGTGAATGTCGGTGAGCACCATGCGCACCCTGTCCTGATTGGCATCAAAAAGAGCCAGAGCTTCCAGGCCATCTTCGGCCGGCAAAACATCGAGTTCGGGCAGTTTTAGAAAAAAGAGGAGCTGATCGCGGATAGTTCGACTATCTTCAGCGATGATGAGACAAGGTTTTTGGATCATGAAGGGAAACCTCAGCCAGCGTTATTAGAAGCAGGTGCCTGGAGTTAAACAGTTCTGAACAAGCTCACATTTGCTCACCTGGCCATCCTGTGCGGTGGAAACACCCGAGCCCGTGGTCAGAGCATCATAAACACATTGAAGGCCGAGCGCCTGGCAGGCCGCACCCGATCCGCAGGCCGGGGTTGACGAGCAGCCGGCGTCAGCATTTTGATTGAACTTGGCCAGCTGCGCTTCGATCGCGTTCAGATCGCTGCCTGTGCCGGTGACATCGAGCAACTTGCAGTTCGCGGTGGCTTCCAGGATCAGACTGAATTGGTTCTGCACATTCGCGATGGTGGTCAGGCTGCTATTCAGACCGGAAAGATCCGGGCATTGCGCGTTGGGATTGCTGACATCGACAGTCGCCGCCAGGCTCGCGAGGCTGGTGGTGGTGCTTTGAATCGCGGTCGTCGCGTCGGTCACCGTCGGCAGGGCCATGACGCCGGCCAGAAAGCAGGCGAGGTTTTTTACGCGACTCGCATTGGGATCGGGAGCCTGCAAAAGATCGCTGACGCTTTCCGTTAAAGCGGCAAGACGCAGGGTTCGCGCTTCACCTTCGCCGACGACGGCCCCGGAAATCTGATCGAAGAAGTTATCCACGCCGCTGCCGGTGCCGCTATCGAAGCCGGTGCCATCGACGATATCCGTAAGGATGGTCCACATGCTCAGACCGGACTGGCCCAGGCGGGCTGCGCTGCGCAGAAGACGCAGGTCGTTGCTATCACGTCCGACCTTATCGAGGCTTGAAAGAGCCCCATCATAATCCTGCTCGTCGATCTTGATGCGGGCTTCTTCCATCAGGGCGCGATCCGTCTTGGGCTTGACGACGGATTCGTAAAGATTCATATCGCAGGCCGTGAGAACCCAAAAGGCTGTAACAGGAAGCATAAGGCGACGCCACATGGGTTGCTCCTCAAAAGCTCATGGTGGATTGAAGAGTCGCGGCCCAGCGACGATCCATGCGCTGGCCCGGTGTTTCGCCCAATTCCACGGCATAATTGGAAATATCGAAGCGGAAGGCCCAGGCATCCACGAAGGCGCCTGCGGTCAGATAGCCTTCCCGAATTCCTGTCGTCACACCGATATCATGATCCTTGCTATAAAAACTGCGGCCCAATTCCGCGCCCATATGCAGAAGGCGGGTGAGATTGAGACCCTGCCGATTCATGAGATCGTGCATCTCGGCCGACAGGTCAAGATCCCAGGCCCCATACTTCAGCCGATAGAGTCCACCGCTGCTGACCACGGATTCGAGTTTCGGTGGAACCTTGGTTTTATCGCTGTTTTCAAAGGCGGTATCGCCTATGTTTTGAATGGTCAGTCCGAGGCGCAGAGCAGGTGTTGGACGCCAGATCAAACCCAGGTCCCCGCCATAGCCGAGTCCGCTTTGCAGCGGCGCGTAGTCTTCGAATTTGGTTTCGGATGGAGGCGCAAATTCCACGATGTCGGTGAAACTCATCTGCCCGCGGATATACATCCGATAAAGCGGCCGGAATGTAGCGCCGAGCGAGAGCGTGGGAGCCAGCGGCATGGCGAGTGAAAACTGAGCGCCGGCAAAGGTATCCGATTCAAATTCCGCCTGGGGAGTGGTCGGATCCCGGAGTTCCAGCCACGAGGCGTTGCTGCCGAAGAGCTGAAATTCGAAATATTTGATGCGCATGGCGAGGGTCGAGAGCTGTCCTCTCAAATACTGGCGCTTGCCAAACTTATCATCGAAGCTGCGCAAAAATCCAAGCCCATCATCGACCGAACTGAGTTTCATCAGATCCGATATGGTATCAAAGGAGTTCTGCCCCAGCACGGCATCAAACTGCAGAAAGCGGAGCTGAAAGGTGGATTTGCTTTCCGCAAGGGTTGCGGGATTGAAGCGAGTGGCCTCGTTGGAGTCAAAGGCTGCCACATAAGTATCTCCGCGACCAGCAGCCCGCGGCGAAACAAAGACCGCCTCGCGCTCAGCCGCTCCAGCCGGACAGGACGAATAGAGTAACGGCAGAAGCAGGGTGCTTCGGGCGATACGCATAAGGCGCTCCCTTGCGATATAGATCTATGGGTCTTGCGCTTATTGTACCCGAAAAGTGCAGGTCTGCGTCAATGACATTACGATCGTTTGCCCGGGGGGACTCAGTTTTTGGGCAAACGATCAAGCAGAAGCCGCTAGAAGACGTTGGAAAGTCCTGGTGCATAGGTGATGACAAGCAAGGCCAGGATCAGAAGAGCCAGGAAAGGCATGGCCGCCCAATAAAGCAGGGTGATCGGCTTTTGGAATTTCAAGCTGGCGATAAAGAGGTTTATGCCCACCGGCGGCGTTGCATACCCGATTTCCAGGTTGACGAGGAAGATGATGCAAAGATGAATCGGGTCGATGCCCACTTCCATAGCGATCGGCACCATGATCGGCACGATGACGACGATGGCCGAGAAGATATCCATGACACAGCCGACACCGAGCAGGAATATATTAAGGGACAGCAGGAAGAGGATCTTATTATCCGTGACGGTCTTCAGCTTTTCCATGAGCATGGTCGGGATGCCTTCATCAAGCAGATAGCCTGTGAAGCCCATGGCAAAGCCAAGGATCACGATGATGGCTCCGGTCAATACACCGGCTTCGACGAAAACACGCGGCAGCTGACCGAAGAGCTTGACTTCCCGCAGTATAAAGCATTCAACGATGATCACGTAAATGGCCACCACGCCGGCGATTTCCGATATCGAGCCAACGCCTCCGTAGACGCCACCAAAGATAATGATCAGAGCCGGAATTTCCCAGGCCGCTGCCTTGGTCGCCCGGAACAGCTCACGGAGCGAGAATCCTTGATTCCCCAAAGCCTTGCCTTTGCGGCGAAGATTCAGGTCATAAAGAAAGGCATAGCAGCTCAGGATGAGCATCAGGAGCACGCCGGGAACAAAGGCCGCGTTGAAGATTTTTTCAATCTCGGTTTGTGTGACCACACCGTAGAGAATGATCGGCAAGCTGGGCGGGAAAAGCAGTCCAAGGCTCCCGCCTGTCACCAGAAGCCCCAGGGCGAATTTTTCGCTGTAGCCTTTCTCAATCAGGGCCGGGTAAAGCACGCCGCCCAAGGCCACGATCGTGACGCCGCTGGCTCCCGTGAGCGTGGTCAGCACAGCACAAGCAAAAAGCCCCGAGATGGCGACACCGCCGGGCATCCAGCCGAAGAGGGCTTCCATGAGATCCATGATGCGCCGGGGGGCTTTGGTTTCGGTCAGGATGCAGCCGGTAAAGGTAAAAAGGGGAAGAGCCACCAAAACGGAGGCCGACGACAGGCGGTTGAATTCGAGCAGCACGGTTTGCAGGTCAGTCGGATCCATTTCAATCAGATAAAGGGATCCCAGAGCCAGGCCCGCAAAGACAGCAAAGAGAGGAACTTCCATGAGGGCAATGATGGCGATAACAACGAAGAGCAGAGTTAAAAGCGACATGCAAGGCTCCTGCCGTCATGGATGGGGATAGAGGATCTGGAGAAAGAAGCGGAACGCGGCCACCACGAAGAATATCGGCATGATGATGGTCAGGTAACCGGACCAGCCCGAAAGGGCGATGGAACTGGCCACGAAATCCCGGCAGAGCAGGAGCAGGATCAGCATGACGATCATGCCGAACACACCGCCGATCCGATAGGCCCAGGCTTTGGCGTGTTCCGGCAGAGCGCGCAGCAGTAGTTCGAGGCGAATATGCTTGCCTCGCTTGATGGCCACCGAACCCCCAACCAGGGCAAGCCATAGGAGGAGGGCCGGCTGCAGCGAGAGAAGGTCCATCGACGTATAGGCGAAGACCTTCCGTGCGATGAAACCGCCTCCCGTCAGAAGTATGAGGAGGGAAAAACATGCGACGATCACAGCGTTTTCAATTTTTTCAATGAAACCATCCAACTTCAGCAGCATCGCAACGCGCTCCTCCCCTTTGATACTCACGACTTGGTTTTACGTGCCTGCTCCAGGATAGCCTGGACGCGATCAAAAAGTTCTTTCGGATAGATATCGCCAATAGCCTTTGTGTAAACTTTTTTCGCCGATTCCTCGAACGATTTCACATCGGCAGCATTGGGTGTCAGGAATTCGATTTTCTGCTCATTTTTCAGGACGGAGAGAGCGTTTTGGTTGTCGGCGCGGCTTTGCTCGACGATCTTTTGGCAATATTTCTTCACAACGTCGCGCATCAGCTTCTGCTCTTCGGGCGACAGCTTCTCGAACTTGTCTTTGCGCATGATGAAGGCGCCGGTGGAGTTGACGAAAGGATAGTCGAGCATATATTTGACTTTGTTCGACCACTGGAATGCCACAGCCGCGAGGGGGGGGGCATAAAAACTATCAATGCCATTGGAACCGCTCAGCTGGCCCGGTACTTCCTCGATGGTCTTGGGCTCGGCAGGTATGCCAAATTCCTTCATGAACATTTCTGCGAAGTAGTCGCCTTTCCAAACCCACATTCTGGTTTTGCGCATGGCGGCGAGCGTATCTATCTTTTGCTTCGAAAAGACGTTGACCAAACCGGCCTCAGCAAAACCTAGCAGTTCAAACGAAACCTCTTTGCCACCGATCTGGATGGGCCGGGCGAATTCCTTTGCGAAATAATCGAAGAGCTGCTCTTTGACGAGGTCGACTTCCGCCACGTTCCGATACAAAAGCGGGGTTTCAAGAATCCGAATGGATTTCACGGCTCCCTGCAGGCCCACGCCGCTCAGGGCCGCTGCATCCAAAGTGCCAAGGGCCATGGCCTGCAGCATCTGAGGATCGTCACCGCGCTGCCCGCCCGCATAGACTTTCAGCTTGATCTTGCCTTTGGACGCTGTTTCAAGCTCTTTACGCATCTCATGGACGAGTTTGGTCCACGCACTTCCTTCGGGGGTGATAATACCAAAATCAATGCGCGCAGCGAACAGAGTGGGCACACAGCCCAATCCCAACATAACCGACAGTACGAGTTTCCATATATGAGCCATTGCGAATGTTCTCCTTTACAAGCATAAGGGGCGGAATGAATTAAAACAAATCATCGATGCTTTTAAGATATAACTGCGCTCGATTTTTTGCCAGCTCGTTATACAGACGAAGCGTCGATGGTTCGGTCGGTTCGGTCGTGGGCTTCAGCAACGGCTTCAGAAGTTTCTCGAACTCGGCCCTGTTATTCTGCTGAACCATCGCGTAGCGTGCGTAGTACACGTCAGCCAGGATAAATTTCTTTTGATTCATGGCCTGAATGCGATCGTAATGCTGTTTGGCTTTTTCCGCGCTGCCGCCCATCATCGGCGATCGCGAGCCGTAGTAAGCCATG